>CALKXC010000393.1 GCA_938004025.1 uncultured Leucothrix sp.
ATGCCCAAAAGTCGAGCATTACAACTTTTCCTTGGTAAGCGTTAAGATCAAAAGGTTTGGGTTCTTTAGCAGTTGCTGAAACAGAAAGGGTGATAAACAGGATAACGGTTGTTAATATTTTTTTGTAAAACATAGTGTTAATCTCTTAGGGATTATTTTTATTTATATATTAGGTGATGGTAAAGTATTTAAAATACTTTTACTATCGAGACTAAGATGAATGGAAGAAAAATATATAAAAGGTAATTTTGCTCATAAGATGTGCAAATAATTGGAAGGAGAGGGTTTTTTAGTCATATCAATCAGTCTTTCATCCAGCGCCTAAAGCAATAAACCAGCACCACCGCAATAACCAAAAAATACAACAAACAAAGATAATAATTGAGCTGTAACTGGTAAACCAACCAAGTCATAACGCCCCAAGTGTGTCCTTGCACCAGCGCAAAAGCAGTCACTTCAGATAGAAAGTTGGGTAGAACTAATATCAATAAACTAAACACTGCGACCCATACCAATGACTGAGCAACAAAAACCATAGGGTGCTGCTGCAAAGCCCAGTTAAAAGCAGGGAAGACTTCATTGGCCAGCGAGTAATTACCTGCCCAATAAGCTGAGGGCTGTCCATAAAGCGTAATGCTCGCATCGCAAAGAAAGACTAAAAAGAACGGAAGGCAGAGCCATAGTTTTTTGGTATTTAGCTTAAACATACTGACCGGCACACCAACCAGAAGCCCAGGCCCATTGGAAGTTGTATCCGCCTAAATGTCCCGTCACATCAACACTTTCACCAATAAAGTGCATGCCTTCTACCTTTTTGCTTTCCATGGTTTTAGACGATAGCTCGTTACAGTCAACGCCACCTAAAGCCACCTCAGCAGTTCGCATGCCTTCGGTGCCATGTGGCTTCATGTGCCATTCGCTCAATTGCTCAGCGACTTTGCTTAGTTCGGTTGGCGTGTACTGTTTCATGGGTTTGTTAGTGATGTATAGCTCACAAAGCTTCTGTGCCAGTCTTTTTGGTATGGCGTGTGATAACAGCGTTTTGAGTTCAGCGTTAGGGTGTTCATCGCGCTGCGTGCTTAGCCAATCTTCAACATTCTCTTCAGGAAATAGGTTAACGGTAATGCTGTCTCCAAGCTCCCAATACGAAGATATTTGCAGGGCAGCAGGACCACTCATTCCTCGGTGCGTAAATAAGATGGCTTCTTTAAAACTAGTGTTGTTAACACTTAACACCACATCGACCGCAGTGCCAGAAAGCTCTCGAAATAATTGTTCCAGCTCTTTCTCTGGGAACGTGAACGGTACAAGGCCAGCAACAAAGTTATAAGTGTTCAAATCAAACTGTTTGGCTACCTTCAGTCCAAAGTCTGTAGCACCCATTTTAGGGATGGATGGCCCACCGCAAGCAATCACCAGCTTTTCAGATTGGAAGGTTCCTTGATTGCTGGTGATTGAAAAGCAGCTTTCTTTTTCAACTTTTTCGACATCGCAATCTAGTTTAACTTCGACGCCATTTTCTCGGCACTCAGTTAGGAGTAACTCAACGATCGCACCAGCTTTTTGATCGCAAAATAACTGCCCCAGTGTTTTTTCTGTCCAGCTCAACCCGTGTTTTTCAACTAAGGCGATGAAGTCCCATTGTGTGTAGCGAGACAGAGCGGATTTGCAGAAGTGAGGGTTATTCGAGAGGTAGGCGTCAGGTTCGGTGTAAAGGTTGGTGAAGTTGCACCGCCCGCCACCAGAGATAAGTATTTTCTTGCCTGCTTTCTTGGCTTTTTCTAAGACCAATACGTGGCGGCCCCGTTTTCCAGCTTCGATAGCGCACATAAGCCCAGCGGCGCCAGCGCCAATAATTATTACATCGTACATGTGTGGTGGATACCTGATAAACGGGGTTTGATGTTACTAGTAACATCACAGGATAACTAACCCTAGGGAGTAATGTTATCTATTATCGTGTTCTGCATCAAACGGGTTGAGGCAAAAGAATTATTTGATGCATGGGGTAAGGGCTGTTAATCCAGTGTTTCGGTTGCATCCCTGATAATAGAACAATAATAAAAAGTAGATTCATGGAGTTGATCATGGGCGAAAGTAAAAAGTCATTCCGTTTTAATCTCGAAGAAACAGTTCCAACTTACACCATCGGTGCAGCGTTTACACTGTCTGTCATTATGGGAGTTATCCTAGTTTCAGGAGTTCTGTTGAAGCCTTATGAGGCGCGTGAAGTGGTCGAAAGCCTTCATGAACGCATCATGATGGAAAAAGAATACCGAGAGCTCAGTCGCATTAAGTACACACCCACTAAGGTTGCGTTCTCTTCAGTTGAGGGTCAAGCGTTTCCTGAAAGCGATAAAGCGCCAGAGCCTTATTACGCGATTACCGTTCCTGAAGCAGCAGCTTCAAGCCCTATGGCTAAGAAAACAGATCGTGCTCAAAGCTTTGATCGTGATGTTAAGTCAGATCAATATTGGGCAAGCTTGCAGGCCAGTATTCAAGGTATAAAGCCAGTGTTACCAGACTCAGCGCCAGTGGTTATACCGCCAGTCGTGGTAGGGTCTGTAGATTAATCGAGCGCTTCGCAGCTCAAGTAAATAGTGGAAAGCTACTGCCTCAGTTGCTGTAGCTTTTCTATTAGCGCCTCTCTTATTCGATCCTGCCTGTCATTATCTTTGATGGGCATATTGTTTTTACTCGTGACGTAAAAAATATCTTCAGCCTCTTCCCCTAACGTTGCGATTCGCGCACCGTGGATTATCAATTGTTCGCTATAAAACACTTGGCTAATTCGGGTTAGCAAGCCCGGGCTATCGGCCGTATAAAGCGTAAGGATCGTTAGGTTGCGTGACTCATCCTGTCTGAAAATGACTCTTGTAGGCACTTTAAAGTACTTTAACTGCCTAGGCATCCGGTAATAAAAAGGCGTCATTTCAAACTTTTCTGTCTGAACGTTTTTCTTTATGGTTCTCAAAATGGCAGCTTTATCACTGTCAACGGTGACCGGTTTACCGGCAGAGTTTAAAAAAGTTAAAGTGTCTAGCGAATAGCCCAAACTATTATTGGTTAATCCTGCTTCAACCACGTTTATTTGCAGCTGCTCTAACGCTGAGCAAACACTAGTGAACAGCGAATCCTTATGTTTCGTGTAGATAAAGACTTGGCTACTGCTACGCCTTTCATCTTGTTTGATGCGAATAACCGGTTCGCTCGTTGCAAGTGTGATTTCTTTAATGTGCCACGTCAGAACATCAATACCATACTGTAGTGGGTATTCCGTTGGCATGTTCTCCCAGAAGCTTTCGCAGACTGCTTTGCTAATCCCTTGTGTTTCAAGCTGTTTGATCACTGAGTTTTTCCGTTCGGAAATTAACTCAGTGACCGTCGGTGGCGCGGAAGCGGCCTGTTGAAGGTAGCTACGCGTGGATTTGTAGAGCTCTTGGAGTAATGAGTTTTTCCAGTCCGTTAACAGGGTAGGGTTGGTGCTTCTGATGTCACAAATGGTGAGCAAATACAAATAGTCAAGGCGATGTTGTATGCCCACAAATTCTGCAAATTTCTCAATGACTTCTGGATCGCTGATGTCTTGACGTTGCGCGGTAGTGCTCATGGTTAAGTGATGAAGCACTAACCAGCTCACCAGTTTGGAGTCGTATTCATTTAAACCATGAGACTGGCAAAACTCAAGCGCATCAACGGCGCCGAGCTCTGAGTGCGAGCCCATACGGCCTTTTGCAATGTCATGAAACAGGGCGGCTAAGTACAATATCTGCGGCTTTTGAATGCCATCAAACACTTTGCTGAGGAAAGGGTACTTAACTTGGCCTTCTTTGACGCTAAGGGTGCGTATGTGTCGTACTAAGTTAAGCGTATGATCATCGACTGTGAACGCATGGAAGAGGTCGTACTGCATGCGTCCAACGATGTTGGCAAAAGCAGGGATGTACGCGGCCATTACTCCATATCGGTTCATGCGGCGCGTAACAAAGGTAATACCGCTAGATTCGTTGAGGATTTTCATGAAGATTTTCTTGTGCTTCTCATTGGCACGAAAATCATCATCAATCAAATGCAAGCTGTGACGTAAAGCCCTAATGGTGTCAGGCGTTAGTCCTTTCAATCGGGGTTGAGTGATTTGTAAGGTATAGAAAACGTCTAGCAGCGTATGCGGATGATTCATAAAAACATCTGCATTAGCAATCGCTAGATAGTCATCGTCGTTTAAATAAAGCGGCGTAATGTGGAAGGGCTTAACATTCGTTTTGGGAAGAATGCGTTTGCGTAGCACTCCCATCAGCACCTCATTCAAGCGCTCTAGCTCTGTAATGGTTCGGTAGTAGCGCTGCATGAACTGCTCAACCGACTCATTATTTTCATCGTTGGTGTAGCCAAAGCTATGGGCTAATGAGCGTTGATAATCAAACAGCAGCCGATCTTCTTTGCGCTTTGCCAGCAGGTGCAAAGCAAATCTCACCGTCCAAAGAAAGTGTTTACCCTCGATGAGGGTTTTTAGTTCGCGCTTAGTGAGTAAAGTTTGCTCGACCGGCGAATCTAGTAAGCGAACGTTGTAAGCCCGCTCCGTTACCCAATCAATTGTTTGAATGTCACGTAAGCCACCTGGGCCTTCTTTGAGGTTGGGTTCAACACGGTAAGCTGTGTCACCGTATTGGCGGTAGCGCTGTCTTTTCTCCTCTAATTTCGCTTCGAAAAACTCGGTTGATGACCAGAGTTTTTCGGGTGTGATTTGCTCACGCAATTGCTCAAAAAGCGTTTGGTTTCCAGTAATGCAGCGAGATTCTATGAGGTTGGTAATGATGGTTAAATCTAATTTGCCTTCTTCAACACATTGCTCAATGGTTCTAACGCTGTGTCCCACTTCAAGCCCTAAGTCCCACAGGCTGGTTAGAAAGTCAGAGAGTTTTACTTCAACTTCATCTGACGGTTCTTCGTTGAGCAGTATCAGCAGGTCAACATCAGAGCCTGGATGCATTTCTGCTCGACCATAGCCCCCAACGGCAACCAGTGCGGTTCCGCTTTCTGCTGTAAGTCCTGATTCGTTCCACAGTTCAGTAGAGATTTGATCAATGGTGTCGCTACGATCACGTAAAAGCTGTGTAATCGGTGAGCCATTTTTAAAATCTTCGGCTAGCTTTTCACTTGATTCGGTAAGCTGTTTCTTTAGCTTCATAGGTACTCAAGTGCCTCTTCAAGTCGTTGCGCAGGGTGGATTGTCATGCCTTTTATCGCTTTGCGCGGCATGTTCTTTTTGGGAATGATGGCACGAGTAAAGCCGTGCTTGTGAGCTTCTTTCAGGCGTTCTTCGCCATTGGGTACGGGGCGTATTTCCCCGGCCAATCCTATTTCACCAAAAACCACCATGTCAGATGGGTGAGGGCGGTTTCTGAAGCTAGAAAGTGCTGCCAGCATTAACGGCAGATCGGCCGCCGTCTCAGTAATTTTGACCCCACCCACCACGTTAGCAAACACGTCTTGGTCAAACATGGAGATGCCACCGTGCCGGTGCATTACCGCTAACAGCATGGCCATTCGGTTCTGTTCCAAGCCTAATGCAACACGTCGAGGTTGAGAGCCGTGACTTTCATCGACTAGCGCTTGAACTTCAACGAGCAGCGGTCGAGTACCTTCTCGTGTGACCATAATTACGCTGCCCGGAACGGGGTCATCATGGCGCGATAGGAAAATAGAGGAAGGATTGCTAACGCCTTTGAGCCCTTTGTCGGTCATGGCGAAAACGCCTAGTTCGTTGACTGCGCCAAAGCGGTTTTTTACTGCACGCAATATTCTGAAGCGGCTACCAGGGTCGCCTTCAAAATAGAGTACGGTGTCAACCATGTGCTCAAGGACGCGCGGACCTGCCAGCGTGCCTTCTTTGGTAACATGGCCTGCGATAAATACTGAGGTGTTTGTCAGCTTTGCGTAACGTGTGAGTTTGGCGGTGGCCTCGCGTATTTGGCTCACTGAGCCTGGAGCTGAGGTTAAATGCTCGGTGTAGATAGTTTGAATAGAGTCAACGACCATCACTTCTGGCTTTTCGGTGTTCGCCATTTCAATGATTCGTTCGATACAAGTTTCTGTTAGCAGCCGAAGTTTGTCGGTTGGTAGTTCTAGGCGTTTGGCACGCATAGAGACTTGCTGTAAGGATTCTTCACCCGTCACATAAAGGGTTTTCATCTCAGTAAGGTTCGAAAGGGTTTGGATGAGGATAGTGGATTTACCGATTCCCGGGTCACCACCAATCAAAATAACGGAGCCATGGACTAAGCCGCCCCCTAACACACGGTCTAATTCTGAAAGCCCCGTATGGGTTCTGGCATCTTCTTTGAATTCTATATCGCTGATGGATTTTATTTTGTTGACTTCAACGCCCGCATAGCCTGAGCGATGGGGTGATTGCACTGGCGCGGGAGCAGGGGCTATCACGGCTTCTTCTTGTAAAGTATTCCACTCGCTGCAATCGCTACATTGGCCGCCCCATTTATGATGAATCGAGCCACAGGCAGTACAAACGTATTGTGTTTTGCTTTTAGCCACTATTAATTACCATTGTTCGTCTTCGGT
>CALKXC010000394.1 GCA_938004025.1 uncultured Leucothrix sp.
AGTATCTTAGGGCTTATTAAGCATGTATGAATTTCAGACTTACGGTAAATTATTAAATGGCAGTTTTAAAAGTATTAAGCTTCCCTGACAAACGCTTGCGCACTAAAGCAAAGGCTGTTGAATCGGTTGATGACAGTGTTCGGGCTATTATGGATGACATGTTGGAAACAATGTATGAAGCCCCTGGCATTGGATTAGCCGCAACACAAGTTGATATCCACCAGCAAATAGTGGTGATTGACATATCTGAAGAGAAAGATTCTCCACTTTATTTGGTTAATCCAGAGATCATTGCAAAGTCGGGAAAGGAAATTTCTGAAGAAGGTTGTTTGTCAGTTCCGGAATATTATGCAGAAGTGGAGCGTGCAGAAAAAGTGACGGTGAGCGCACTTGGCTACGACGGAAAACCATTTGAAGTTGAAGCGGATGGCCTGCTTGCGGTATGCATTCAACATGAACTAGATCATCTTCAAGGCAAGCTTTTTGTCGACTACTTATCTCCTTTGAAGCAGCAGCGAGTCCGCAAGAAGTTGGAAAAATTAGCTAAACAAGGTGCTATATGACTGATGCCCTCCGGGTTATCTATGCTGGTACGCCAGACTTTGCTGTGCCTGCCTTACAATCGCTAATCGAATCCCATCATGAGGTTGTGGCTGTTTACACTCAGCCTGATAGACCTGCTGGGCGTGGGCGTAAACTTCAGGCAAGCCCTGTGAAGCTAACGGCAGAAGCTGCTGGAATCCCTGTTGAGCAGCCAGAAAACTTTCGAGATGAGCAAACCACTGAGCAGCTCGCGAGTTATAATGCAGATGTGATGGTGGTTGCGGCTTATGGAATTATTCTTCCTCAGCTGGTTTTAGATACTCCGCGCTTTGGTTGCCTTAATATTCATGGCTCTTTATTACCAAGGTGGCGCGGCGCGGCGCCAATACAGCGAGCAATACTAGCCGGTGATACTGAAACAGGCGTCACCATTATGCAAATGGCAGCAGGTTTAGATACCGGTGACATGTTGTTAAAAACTCATTGCCCGATTACCGTTACTGACACAACGGCCAGTATTCATGACACGTTGGCAAGTCAAGGTGCAAATGCGGTGCTGGAAGTATTGGCAAAGATTGGTACGGATGAGCTTAAACCTGAAGTCCAAGATGAGTCTCAAACGACCTATGCCGCAAAGTTTAATAAAACGGATGCGGAAATAAATTGGCAGCAGTCAGCAGACGAGATTGATCTGCTGGTACGTGCTTTCAACCCCTGGCCAATTGCTTACACAAAGAAAGGCGACAAGCCTTTGCGTTTTTATATGACCGAAGTAATCGCTGATAAGACCGTTTCAGCATCGCCCGGTAGCGTGCTTAGTGAGTCTAAGGAAGGTATCCAAATTGCCACAGGGAAAGGTGTAATAAACATTAAAAAGCTTCAACTTCCAGGTGGAAAGCCCCTTGCGGTCAATGAGTTCTTAAATGGCCGTAGTTTGCAGGGAGAGCAGTTTCCATCATGAGTCAGAAAAACCCACGAGCAACCGCCGCGCTGATTTTAGCGAAAGTGATTTATGATGGGGTCTCATTGAGTCAGCTTTTAGTTGAGGGTGACGATAATATCGACCCTTTAGTTAAAGATTTATGTTTTGGAAGTTTGCGCTGGCATGAGCGGTTAACGGCTATTTTGGATCAATTACTAACCAAGTCCCTGAAAGCTAAAGACAAAGATATTGAATGTTTGTTGAGGGTGGGTTTATATCAAGTGCTTTACCAAAGCACGCCCGAGTATGCCGCCGTTAATGAAACGGTTGCCGCCGTAAAAGGTTTAAAGAAACCTTGGGCGGTTAAATTCGTCAATGGCGTTTTGAGAACTTTCCTGCGCCGAAAAGAGTCTTTATTACATCAGGCCGATTCAATAGAAACGGCGAAGTATGCGTTTCCTGATTGGTTGATTACTTCAATTAAAAAAGCATGGCCAGATCAATGGGAGTCGATATTAGAAGAATCAAACTTGCGAGCGCCGATGACGTTGCGGGTCAATCTTTCTCAAACAACACGTGAAGATTATCTGGCTCAGTTAGATGAACATGAAATTGAAGCTGTGCCACATGATAAGGTTGAATCTGCGGTAATTCTTGTAAAGCCTATGAGTGTTTTTGAGCTACCAGGATTTAACGAGGGGTTAGTTTCAGTGCAGGATGCCGCCGCTCAATTGTCGGCAGGGTTGTTAGATGCTAAACCTGGTATGCGTGTTCTAGATGCCTGTGCTGCACCCGGTGGTAAAACGGGACATATTTTAGAACACACCAAAGACATATCAATGGTTGCGATCGATAATGCTGAATTGCGTTTATTGAGAATTGGTGAAAATCTAGAGCGTTTAGGCTTAGAAGCAGATATCGTGTTAAGTGACGCGGGTGATAGCGGCGCTTGGTCAGAAGCCGGTTTTGACCGTATCCTTCTGGATGCACCCTGTTCAGCGGCAGGCGTTATACGTCGTCACCCTGATATTAAAGTGCTGCGTAGAGAAGATGATATTGATCAGCTTCATGAGCAGCAAATACGGTTGTTGGAAAACTTGTGGGGAATGCTTAAACCTAATGGAAGGCTTGTCTACGCGACTTGCTCAATTTTCCCTACTGAAAACGTCGCCGTTGTAAAAGAGTTTATGGACAACCATTTGGAAGCAAAGCATGTTCCTGTCGATGCTGAGTGGGGGTTGGAGCAGCGCTATGGCAGACAAATTTTGCCGGGTATGGATTCAATGGATGGGTTTTATTACGCCGTTATAGAAAAATAAGTGTATGCGCAAAATCAATAGAAATAAGCGAACTCACTTTTTGTGGGGCCATTTAGCCTTGATGCTAGTCATCGTTTGGTGCGCGTCCGCTTGGGCTAAAGAAGGCATTTTTTTTAAAAGAAGCTCCTTACATAGTATTGATTCAGCAAATAATGTTTACTTAGTGAGTGGTCAGATTGATTATCAATTATCACCTTATCTTGAGCAGGCGTTGCTCAATGGAATCGTACTGAATGCTAAGATACAAATTGTTCTGGTTAAGTCGAACGCTTGGTGGTGGAATCAGGCTGAAAATATAAGCACCATTGATTATCAATTAAAATACCATGCATTAAGCCGCCATTTCTTGTTAACTCGAAGTGACACTAATGAAAACTGGAATTTTCGTTCTTTACCGACCGCTTTAAGAAAAATGGGGAGTGTTGTAAATCACCGGCTACCTGCATTACCCGACAGTACTAAAAACGGTGGTTACACCATTGCGCTTTCTAGTACTCTATCGCCAGCAACCTTGAGGTTACCCCTCAAAATACAGTCAATCTTTAGCAGTCAGTATAGTATGAGTAGCGAGGTCATTACGTGGCCATTACCGTAAGGACACTGACGTTTCAAGTGTTGCCGGTAGTGCTAACGGCAATACTTTTAACCATCTCCCTTTCCATCCTAAACCTGTCAACAAAGAACCCCGAGTCTGCTGACAGCATAATCGTCTGGTTGGCACCGCTCAATATTGCAATATTGCTAATATTGAGTTTCTTGATTCTATTTAACTTATATCAAGCGATAACTCGATTACGAACCCAGCAAGCAGGTTCGCGCTTTACGCTTCGTTTGATGCTGGCCTTTTCGATATTGACTATCCTGCCAGTCCTAATTGTTTCGTATTTCTCAATGAATTTTTTGGGCGACAGGATTGATAGTTGGTTTAATGTCAAAATTGAAAGTGCCCTAGATGATTCATTGGAACTCGCTCGTAACTCGCTTAATGTACGAACTCGTCAGCATCTTTATGACATAGAAAAAGTGGCCAGAGAGCTGACATCAACCGATCCTTTAGATTACGCAAATACGGTTGAGAGTCGTATGCGCTCTTTGGGCGCCTATGAAATGATCTTGTTAGGAAAAAACAAGCGAGTGCTGGTTTATAGTGGCGATAATGCAGAAATTGGAACGATAATCCCTCATTTTCCTGCGAATGAAATTACTCGAAGTTTAGCATCCCGTGGCTATATGACTCGCTTGGAAGCGGTGGGAAGCAACAATACGCTTTACTCGAGAGTCGCAATCACACTCAAGCCAAATATTTCTAGTAGCACCATGATTCTCACCGCTTTATTTCCGTTTTCAGATACCGAAATCCAACTATCTAGTAACGTAGAAGCGGCTAGGAGTCAGTACCAGAAAATTAATTATCAGCGTGATTTGATCAAGCAAAGTTTCCGACTCACGCTGTTTCTAATAATGGTGCTATCGATCTTGTTTTCAGTGTGGTCTGCATTTGTCTACTCAAGACGTCTGACTAATCCGGTACGAAAACTGCTCGATGGTACTTTAGCGGTTGCATCAGGGAACCTTCAGAAGAAATTACCTGTCTCTGATAAGGATGACTTTAGTTTGCTCGCTCGCTCATTTAATACAATGACAACAAGATTGTCAGATGCGAAACGAGAAAGTGAGGAAAGTCAGCAGCAGGTCCAGCGCCAGCATGATTATTTGAATGCGGTTCTGGATCATCTAACGTCGGGTGTTATCACCATCGATGATAAACAAGTTATCCGCAGGGTTAACGAGGCCGCCGAGCAAGTTCTGCAAGCACCTCTGTCGGCGTTTATAGATCAAAGCCTTTCTGAGGTAGGTGCCGCCCACATCGCATTGCAACCGTTATTGCAAATGATTCAACCCAATTTGGTTGATGACAAAAAAGAGTGGCAATGTGAACTCAGCTTATTAATGGCCGGTGGTAAAAGAATGTTGGTTTGTCGTGGATCAGCATTACCTCAACTGATAGATGGCTCAAAAGGGCATGTTTTGGTATTTGAAGATATCACTGATGTTGTTCAAGCTGAGCATGAAGCGGCATGGAGTGAAGTGGCCCGACGTTTAGCCCATGAAATTAAAAACCCATTAACTCCGATACGATTGTCCGCAGAAAGATTGCAACACCGTTTAAAGCCTGAATTGAGTGACAGCTCTGGAGAGCTGCTGCAAAGGATGAGCCGTACTATAATAAATCAGGTAGATAATCTGAAGTCGATGGTCGATGCCTTTAGTGAATATGCTAGGGCGCCTGCTTTGAGCCTTCAACTCGTCGATTTGCCTAGCTTAGCCAGTGAGATCGCGGAGTTATTTAGCGTTAATGATCAAGCAATTAAAGTCATTGTCGATGTGCAAAAGGTGCCTGAGTTGTATCTAGATTCAGGGCGTATTCGCCAGTTAATTGTTAATTTATTAAAAAATGCATTTGAAGCATTTGATGAGAACAGTACGAAGCGCGAAGTAAGTCTAAGTGTACACCTAGAAAAAACAGCAACAGGCACCCAGGATGTCGTGCTAAGCGTTTCAGATACGGGACCGGGAATTCCGCCTGAAATACTTCAAAATTTATTTGATCCATACGTTAGTAGTAAGCAAAAAGGCTCAGGTTTGGGCCTATCAATAGTTAAGAAGATTGTGGAAGAGCACTCTGCAAGAGTGGTCGCCGCTAACAATCCGAATCAGGGCGCGAAGATTAGTATTTATTTCCCGGCAGAAGCCGGTGTTGAACAAACAAACATTCAACCCTTAAAGGTTAAACATGTCGCTTAAAGTTGCAGAAAAATATCGGATCCTTGTGGTCGATGATGAACCCGATATTCGTCAGTTAGTCGGAGAAATTCTTGAAGACGAAGGCTATCAAGTGGTTCTGGCTGAAGATGCGGAGCAGGCGCGTGAACAAGTTCGCGTTAGTCGTCCACAGCTTATACTCCTAGATATTTGGATGCCTGGCGAAGATGGCATTTCCTTGTTGAAGAGTTGGCATGAGAGTGGCTTGTTAAGTTGCCCAGTGATTATGATGTCAGGGCATGGAACCATTGAAACCGCAGTAGAGGCGACTAGGCTTGGTGCCTATGATTTTATAGAGAAGCCGTTGTCGATGGCGAAGCTGTTGCTATCAGTGGATCATGGAATCCGTTCAAGCCAGCTTGAGCAAGAGAATCGTGGCCTAAAAAAGCAGGTTTTAGCACCTTCTGAGCCGATTGGCTCAAGTCAGGCAATGCGCGAATTAAGATTACAGTCAGAAAAAATAGGCAAGCATACTGACGCCGTCGTGATTCTTTATGGAGAGTCAGGTTCTGGAAAAGAGGTTTTTGCGCGATATATTCACAGCAAAAGTGAACGCGCTAATGGCTCGTTTGTCAAAGCGATTGTCTCCGCACAGTCCCCCGCTGTTTTTATGGAAATGTTGTTTGGTAAGGAGGAGGATGGCCTAATCACAACAGGTTTGCTTGATGAGGCACAAGGCGGAACGCTATATTTATGCGACATTGCTGCTCTGGAGACGGATGCACAGCAGGCTTTGCTGCTTACCTTACGCGACAAGGTCTATAGTCGCGTTGGCGGAACTTCCAAAATCGATCTACGCAGCGAGTTGATTGTATCCGCTCAAAATGATTTAAGAGAAGATGTTGAAACAGGACGATTCTCAGATGAATTATTCTTTAGATTAAACGTTGTACCTCTCGTTATTCCACCCCTACGAGAGCACCCTGAAGATGTACCTGAATTGCTTAATTTCTACGTGGATCGTTTGATAGCCTTAGACGGTTTGCCGTACAGACATTTCTCAGTTGCTTCGCAGAATTTCCTCAGAAATTATCACTGGCTTGGAAATATACGTGAGTTAAGAAACTTGGTTCAACGACTTTTGATCTTAGGTACAGACACCGAGATTACTCAGGAAGAAGTCGAAGAAATGTTGGGACGTAGCATTCCGATCTTTAGCCAAGGCGTAGAGCAATTACCAACAAGTTTGTTTGAGATGCCCCTGAGGCAGGCCCGTGAGCAATTTGAACATGACTATTTAAGCCATCAGTTAGAGCAGTGTGGCGGTAATGTGAGTCAGCTTGCTGAGCGAGTCCAAATGGAACGCACTCATCTATATCGTAAAATGCGCTCTTTAAATATTGACCCAAAGCAGTTTAATAAGTAATTAATGAATATTGTCATTATTGGTGCAGGTCAAGTAGGTAGCTCGCTAGCAACTAGCCTGGCGACTGAAGATAACGATGTCGTGATCATTGATAATGATCCTGAACGATTGAGGCATCTTCGCGAAAAGCTGGATATTGATACTTTTCAAGGTAATGCATCACATCCCGATGTCCTTGAAAACGCCAATGTGATGAAT
>CALKXC010000395.1 GCA_938004025.1 uncultured Leucothrix sp.
CCGCCAGATTGAGGAACGATAAGCATTTCACCGTCGGCGTTATAAAAGAAGCGTTGCTCCATTGAGGCATTAGCAAGGTAAAGATGAATTCCAATCCCTTGTTGTCGTGCCACATCACCATTGGCTGCCAGCGTTACTAAACCATCAACAAAGTCTTGACTGTCGTTAGCTTGAGGTAACGGAAAAGGACTCCAGCGCAATACATTAGGAGGAGCTTGAGTTTCAGTGATCGGGGCTGAGCGCAGAAGATCATGATCAACCGGAGTAAATTCACCTTGTAGAACTGAAGGGCGAATACGATAGAACCAGGTTCGGTGGTTAAGGGCTCGCGGTGCCGTAAAAGCCGTTGCACTGAACTGCTCAGCATAAAGGCCATAATTGACCTTTTGAGGGCTAAACTGCCCTTGAGGCAAAGCATTGGGTAATGCTTCAGACTCAAATTCATTCCCAAAGCCGTTTAGATAGTTGAGAGTGTTTTCATTGTTAAATATATTGGTGGTTGTCATTTTATTTCCCTCTCTGAGATATCTCTTGAACAATCATGTTTAACTAAGAATATCTTTTTTAAGAAGTGCATGGGCAGAAAAAACGCAGACTTAAACTGTCATTTATAAGGCATTTCTCAAAATTATTTTGTAGGATTTAACATATATATTCTGTTACTCTGTCGTAATGGCTCTGGTGTGGCCTGAAATTAATCTAAATCTTGGTGTTTCAATAAACTAGTAATTTATATGATTAGGCGTGATCGTTATTACTAGCTCATATTTTGAATTTGAAGAAACTTAGGCCCCTCTTAATGGATTCGTGCTTAGAGTCAAGCACTCCTGAATCCTTTGTCTTAAAGGGTATTGTATCTAATGAGGATTAAAAATGGATCATTGTGGAGCTGATTTTGTCTGTTCAATTTTATTGCATCTGCTTGATGGGGTCCCTTACAGCTTGTTACCTGTAATCCAGATAACTTTTTATATAACGCTGGTGGGTGGTTCCTTTTGGTTCGGAACTTTAGCTGGACGGGAAGATAAAGAAGGATTCATAAACGGTATTATGTACTACATAAATGTACAAGTTTATAACGATGCTAATATCCCTTATAAAATTGATGAAGACGCTGAACGTCATATCAAAGAAGCCAAGAGGCGTCTTGGTTGTAAGATTATGCCGCGTGTTCCATAGATGAATAGTCAAGGCTCTACTGTGATCGTTTTCTTGGGTTTAATTACCTTGGGAGTGGTTGTGTCCATTTGCTTCCCAAGGTATTTTATAGAGAGAACTTACCAAGCTAACGGTAAAGTAATTCTTAAGAGTAAGAAAAGAAATTTTAGTACTCAGCTACACGCTTACCAAGGTCAAAAGAAACCAGTGTTTGTAGAAAGTGTGGAATGGGTTGCTTCATCACATGATGAAGTGCCAAAAGTAGCTGTTGTTAATTCATCAAGCCAGCGACCTGAATGCTTAACTTGGTATAAAGTTAAAAAAGGGGATACGCAATGGGCAGTTGCTAGTCGTTACTCAAAGCACTCAGATAAAAAACACTGGTTAAAGAGCATGCGCTGGGTGTCCAGGAAAGGCGTTGGAGATACTAGCATGAATATTGGTGAATCAGTTTGTATCGAGTGGGCTACGAGCATCTAGAAATTATACTTTTTTAGGCTTAAGACCGCTCAAACACCATTGAGATGTTTCGCAAAAAGAAGCTCCCATTAATAGTAACAACGATCTGGTTCTTGTCTATACGTAATAAACCATCTTCTTCAAACAGGGATAACTGCATTAATTCAAATTCAAAATAGTTTTCAAAATCAATAGAGAAGCGAGTATTGATTGCTTCAAAACTTACAGACCCCTGACACTGAATAAGTTGAATAACGCAGGCTCTAATCAAATCATCCTGCTTCATACTGACGCCTCGTTGCACCGGGAGCTGTCCACCATCCAATAGGGCGCAGTAGGTTTGTAAGGCGTTGGTGTTCTGGCTATAAGCATCGCCAACACGGCTTATCCCACCCAAACCAAGTCCAAGCTCATCGTAATCAGCATGGGAATCATAGCCCTGAAAACTAAGCTGGAATTGATTCGTATTAAACGCTTTAGCTACTGAGTCTTCAGAAATTGCAAATTGAAACATGCCGCGATGAACATAGTTGTGATCGCTAAGAAAGTTGATGGCATCTGTCATTATTGTGATTCGAGTTAACCAATCGGATAGGGTATCTGAATCAAGCGGCCTGAGTGAGAGAATGCGTTCTGGATGCTCCGCACTATTATAAAAAGTGATTTGATCAACGCCTGAGTCAGTCAGCATTGTTAAATGCTCTTTAAAAACTTCACAAGTCCAGTCGGGCAGACCCAGGTTAAGCGCCACACAAATAAGCTGAATGCCGTTTTTTCGTGCTGCTTGAATGGTCGTTTCAAATTGTTGCAGATTGGGCATTTTATTAACTGCTATTTGGCGCTCAACACTTTTCTCATTAACACCGATGCAGATTCGGTTGATTCCCATGGTAGCGAGTTGAGTAATTTTATCTTGGTGAATAAGAAGAGGGTCAATTTGTGCACTAATTGCTAAATCTTCAGGATAACTCAGGTGAAACTGACGGGCGATAATATCGAAAACCTCTCTAAGCTGGGATGCTTTAAGGCAGCTGGCTGCGCCGCTACTAAAATGTATTTGCTTAACCAGTCGATCCTTCGCTAAGTTGGGTGTCAGTAGTTCAATTTCTCGGTATAAGTAGTTCAAATAATGCTGTGATAGGTCAGGAGAAATTGGGGCATGGATGTTAAGCGCTAGCGGCTTAGGCAACAATGCCGCATTGCTAATGGTTAGGTGTCTTACAAAGTCGCGGCTCGAAAATTGATCACTTAACTCCAGTGAAGTAGGGGTACAAGCGAAGTAGCGGGGCCCTTGAATACCGTATTTTTCTAATAATTGGGAACTGATGGTGAGGGACATAACGCAACTCCTAGAAAAGCCAGACTTGCATTATCATAAAGTTAGAATGAAATTGAGCGTTTGATCTAAATCAATTCAAGTGCATAAGTCTTGAGAGTTAGCGCTTTAGTTTTTCAAAGGCTAGGAGTAGGATTAACCTACCCAACAATAAGGTATTGTCATGACAAGCGTACCCCAACACAGTTGTAGTAATTGCTCAATGCGTGAAATATGCCTGCCAATGGGCGTTGGTAAGCAAGACATTGATCGCTTAGAAAACCTAGTTCAAAACTCCAAAATCCATCATCAAAATGACGTGGTTATCCGCCAAGACGATGCTTTTCATACGCTTTATGCCGTTAAGTCGGGCATGTATAAGTCAGTCAAGCTTAATAGTGATGGCGAAGAATATGTTGTTGGATTTCACCTTCCGGGTGAGATCATTGGCTTGGATGCGATTTATCCAGAGGTGTACACGAGCAGCCTAATCGCGCTCACTAATTCGGTGCTATGTCAGCTAGATTACGAGCAGCTCGTCACGCTGTCAGCGAGCATTGCCCCGTTACAACACCAGTTAATGCGCCTGTCGAGCAAAGAAATAAATACGACTCAGGCTTTTCAAAGTACCCAAACCGCTGAACAAAAACTCGCTTCTTTTATCCATAATCTTGCTATCCGTAATGAAGTGCGCGGTTTTTCAGCTACTGAGCTACATTTAGCCATGACCCGCCAGGATATTGCGAATCACTTAGGTATGGCTGCTGAAACGGTCAGTCGTTTGCTGAAGCAGTTTCAGGGCCGAGATGTTTTAGATATAAAGCACCGTGAGATGTCTATTCTAGACCCAGCCGGTTTGCTACTACTAACCGGCTGTGCTCATTCCTAATAGATCATCAAGCGAAGCACTAGTGCGACATGAGTACCGGTACCGTCATGCTTTGCATGATGTCACGCGTCATGCCGCCCAGAACTATCTCTCTTAGTCTTGAGTGACCATAAGCTCCCATGACTAACAAGTCGTGATCATTGTCAGCGATGTAAGAGAGGAAAGCGTTGCTCGTCTGGTTCTTTTCTTCCGTTAATGTCTTGGTCATGACTTTTACATTATGCCGAGCAAGGTGCTGGGCGATTTTAATATTCGGCAGCTCATCCTTCTCTGGGTTTCCACTGGTTTGCGAGATCATAATGGTGACAGTTTCAGCGCGTTCTAACAGTGGTAGTGCATCATGAAGTGCACGGTTTGACTCGCGAGTACCATTCCATGCGACCAGAGGGTTTCTACCGATATTTCCCTTTGCCCCAATGTAAGGAACAATAAGGCAGGGCCTACCTGAAGTTAACAAGGTACGATCAGGAAGGTCGCGGTAGTGATTGCTAAGATCATCAGAGTCGGGCTGACCTAATATTAATAAATCAGCATAGCCTGCTTCTTCCGTTAGTGATGTATAAACATCACCCTTCACAGGCTCCCAGAGTGTTTTAACTTGATATTGTTTAGTGATCTCATCGAATAACTGCTTTGCATCGCGCTCATTAGCATCCAGCCCAGCTTCATAATCCTCAGCAATTTGATTAATCCAGTCAGACTCAACATGGGCGGGCAAAGCGTAAGAAGGCAAGTGAAATGGAGGTCTAATAAATATGCCCGTGAGATGAGAGTCAAACTTAGCGGCCATTCCAGCTGCAACGTGCAACCGTTTGGCACAGCTAGCAGTATTGTCAATATGAACTTTTAAATCATTGTAAGCCATTACTAAGCTCCTTACTTCGTTGATGACAGGCTTAGTTTCTCAAACTTCTAGCTACCTAAAGTTGACTCAGATCAAGAAACTCATCATTAATTAGCTTTTAACCCATCACTCATTTCGCATGATTTTTTGCTAGATCCTCAAAACTTGATCTAGGTCAAATTGCACTCGAAGACACTTCCTTACACTCCAATTGTTTTCCCGAAACAGCATTTGCGAAAGGAGCAATGCATGAGTGCAATAGCTTACAACGATACTGTCGTCCGGCAGTTTTCAATTATGACCGTCGTCTGGGGGATTGTGGGTATGCTGGTTGGCGTGATAATCGCCGCGCAGCTAACTTGGCCTGCGCTAAACTTTGATATTGCCTGGCTTACCTTCAGCCGATTGCGCCCTTTACACACGAACGCAGTGATTTTCGCTTTTGGTGGGAGTGCATTGTTTGCTACCTCCTATTACATCGTTCAGCGAACCTGCCAAGTGCCGTTATTTGCTCCAAGGCTTGCGGCATTTACCTTTTGGGGTTGGACCCTCGTGATCGTTTTAGCGGCTATTACGTTGCCGTTGGGTATGACTCAATCTAAAGAATATGCTGAGCTAATTTGGCCCATTGATATTCTCATTACTTTGGTTTGGGTGGCTTACGGCATTGTGTTTTTTGGCACTTTAGCGAAACGAACCATCCCGCATATCTATGTTGCCAATTGGTTTTATGCCGCTTTTATTATCACTATAGCGGTGCTGCATGTGATTAATAATCTAGCGATTCCCGTCAGTATGTCTGAGTCATATCCCATTTTTTCAGGTGCAGTCGATGCAACGGTGCAGTGGTGGTACGGCCATAATGCGGTAGGCTTTTTCCTCACGGCAGCTTTCCTCGGCATGATGTATTACTTCATTCCTAAACAAGCTAATCGTCCAATCTACTCTTATCGCTTATCGATTGTTCATTTCTGGGCATTGATCTCGGTTTATATGTGGGCAGGCCCTCATCACTTGCACTACACAGCGCTGCCAGACTGGGTTCAATCGCTAGGCATGGTGTTCTCTTTAATTCTGCTAGCGCCATCCTGGGGCGGCATGATCAACGGCATTATGACCATGTCAGGTGCCTGGCATAAGTTGCGTTCTGACCCAATTTTAAAATTCTTGATTGTATCGCTTTCTTTTTACGGCATGTCGACGTTTGAAGGCCCGATGATGGCCATCAAGACGGTTAACGCCTTATCGCATTATACAGATTGGACGATTGGCCATGTGCATTCCGGTGCTTTGGGCTGGGTAGCTTTTATCACGATTGGCTCGCTGTATGCCTTAATTCCCAAGCTTTATGGCAAGCAGGAAATGTATAGCACCTCACTGATCAATACTCATTTCTGGGTTTCAACCATTGGTGTCGTGCTCTACATCTCTGCAATGTGGATCGCGGGAGTTATGCAAGGGCTGATGTGGGGCGCTGTCAATGATGACGGCACGTTGACCTACACTTTCATCGAAAGCATTAAAGCAACTTACCCTTACTATATCGTCCGTTTCTTAGGTGGACTGATGTTCCTCGGTGGCATGTTCATCATGATGTACAACGTGTGGAAAACGGTAGAGCGCGACGAGATGATTAAAACATTCACAACGACCGGTTTTAAGCAGCCAGCATTAGAAGGAGCAATCGCATGATTAATCATGAATTTATCGAGCGTAATGCGGGAGTCATGGGTATTTTTATTGCGCTTGCGATCAGTGTTGGTGGGTTGGTAGAAATCGTTCCTTTGATGTATCAAGCCTCTGTAACTGAACCTTCACCCGGCGTTAAACCTTATCCACCCATGGAGTTAGCAGGGCGCGACGTTTATGTCAGCGAAGGTTGTTATAACTGCCACTCGCAAATGATTCGGCCGTTTGTTTCTGAAAGTTTGCGTTATGGTCCTGCATCGGTTGCCGGTGAAAGTGTTTATGACAGGCCTTTCCAGTGGGGCTCCAAACGAACCGGGCCCGACCTAGCCCGGTTAGGAGGCCGCTACACCGATGAGTGGCATCGTATGCACCTAATCAACCCAAGAGACTTGGTTCCAGAATCCAATATGCCGGGCTTCCCTTGGCTGGAGGAAAACAAAATCGACCCTGATTTAATCCAAACCAAGATGCGAGTGCTACAAGGCATGGGTCACCCTTACACCGATGAAGAAATTGCCAATGCGCCCGAAGTGGTCATGGGAAAGACTGAGATGGACGCGATGATTGCTTATTTGCAGTTCCTCGGTTTATCAAACAATGGGAGGGATAAAAAATGAGTGGATTGTTTAGCGGCTTATTGACCTTGTTTTTGATTATTTTATTTCTAGGGATCGTGGTTTGGGCCTATAGCAAACGCAACAAAAAAGCGTTTGAAGAAATGGCGAATTTACCACTGCGTGATGAGGTAAAACAAGCAAAGGAGGCCTCTCATGAGTAACGGATGGAGCTGGTTCATTATCATAATGACCATAGGCACGATTATCGCATTGTGTTGGTTGCTATTTACGACTGCGCGCCCTAATGGCAAAGACGAAACCGAAACAACAGGGCATGTTTGGGATGACGATCTTACCGAGCTAAATAACCCTTTGCCGGTGTGGTGGCTAATGCTGTTCATCATCACCATCGGAATGGGGATTGCCTATTTGTCTTGGTATCCGGGTTTAGGTAATTACAAAGGCATGCTGGATTGGACTCAGGTCAAGCAATTTGAAGAGGAATACGCTGAGATGGAGGAGCGCCAGAAACTTGCCTTAGAAAAGTTTGTGGATATGGATATACCGTCTTTAATCAAAGAACCACTGGCAATGAAAACGGCGGCTAATGTGTTCTCAAATAATTGTGCAGTGTGTCATGGCTCAACGGGTAAAGGGGCCAATGGTTTTCCAAATCTAACGGACAAAGATTGGCTGTATGGCAATAAGCCAGAGCAAATTCAACACAGCATTAGCCAAGGGAGAAACGGCATGATGCCAAACCTTAACCTGTCGGAAGATAACGTTAAGCAGCTGGCGAATTATGTATTTGGCTTGAGTGGTGAGAAAGTTGATCAGGCCTTGGCTCAAAAAGGAAAAGCACTTTTTGCGACCTGTTCTGGCTGTCACGGTGCTGACGGTAAAGGGAATCAGATACTGGGTGCGCCAAACCTAACTGACAATATTTGGCTATATGGCGCGTCTCTGGAATCCATTGAAAATGTGTTGCATAACGGCAAGCAAGGCAAGATGCCTGCGCATGGGTCATTGTTAACTGAGCTTGAAGTTCGTTTGTTAACCGCTTACGTAAGCAAAATTTCGCAGTAGGCATTTATGAATCCATTGACTGAACAAAACCCTCTGCATGAGCGCTACCGTTTAATAGGCATCGTCGTTTGGGTGTCTTTTGCCGCGGCTTGTGTGGCAACCGCACTATTTTTTGCGGCTTTCGATCCGCTGGACATCATTGATAAAAGCACCTTCCCTTTGGATTGGGGGCGTACTGAATGTTACAGCGTTGGTTTCTTTCTTTTTTGGGCGCTAACGGCAAGCACGGGTTCGATGGTGGCTTGGCTGGTCGTGACACCTGTTGCCTCGGTCAAAGCAATTAGGCAGATGAAAAACGGCGGTAAGTGAGATGACTGAGAACCAAGCTAAACCCGCTGCGGTGCCTATAAAGTTGTATAAGTCTGAAGAGAAGATTTATCCACGTGAGACCAAAGGCTACTTTCAGAACTTACGGCACATTGCGCTATTCGCTTTACTGGGTTTGTACTACGGCTTGCCTTGGTTGAACTGGGGGGAGCGTCAAGCGGTCTTGTTTGATCTTCCCGCTCGAAAGTTTCATATCTTTGGCTTAACACTGTGGCCACAGGATTTCTTCTTCCTGACATTACTGCTGATCATGGCGGGTTTATCGCTATTCTTTTTTACAGCACTCGCGGGAAGAGTCTGGTGTGGTTTTGCCTGTCCCCAAACCGTCTGGACAGATGCCTTTATTTGGATGGAGCGATTGGTTGAAGGGAGCCGCAGTAAACAAATCAAGCTCAGCAAAATGCCGTGGAATGCCGAGAAAATTCGCAAGCGTGTAATCAAGCAATTGCTGTGGGTCAGTTTTGCGCTATGGACGGGTTTTACCTTTTTTGGGTACTTCACGCCAATTGGGGAGTTAGCGTCTTTGTTATGGAGCGGAGATGCTTCTTTTTGGCAATGGTTTTGGGTGCTTTTCTATGGCTTTGCTACTTACGGCAATGCAGGATTCATGCGTGAGCAAGTCTGTAAATACATGTGTCCTTATGCGCGTTTTCAGAGCGCGATGTTTGATAAAGATACCTTAGTCATCACCTACGACGAGCAGCGAGGGGAGCCTCGCAAACGTGGCGCAAAGCGAAGTGAAGGCTCAGAAACAGCTGGCGACTGTATTGACTGTGGTTTGTGCGTACAGGTCTGTCCAACCGGCATCGACATCCGAAATGGGCTGCAATATGAATGCATCGCCTGTGCGGCTTGTATTGATGTTTGTAACTCTGTCATGACGCAGGTCAATCGGCCTAGCAATCTGATTCAGTACACGACTGAATCTAGTAGGGAGGGTAAGAAAACTAAAATTTTGCGTCCACGCATTGTCATTTACGCCGTATTGCTGGGTTTGTTATTTGCAGGCTTTGTTACTGCACTAGCGATGCGCAGCTCAGTTCAATTTGATGTGTTGCGTGACCGAAATGCGCTTTATCAAGTGGTTGGCAATGATCAAATTGTGAACCGCTATACTTTGAAGGTGATGAATAAAGGGAATATCGATCAACGCTATCGCATTGATGTTGAAGGTTTGCCAGAAGCGAGTATTGAGGTGGCGAATGAGCGCGTCATTAGTGCAGGAGAAATTGCCAATGTAGCGATTCAGGTGACGGTACCTAATGCAGCGCTTCGTGATAGAAGCCAAACGATCACGCTTCGACTCACTGAAGAATTTGGCGAATCGCCCGCTACGATGAGTGAAAAAACACGGTTTTTTGGACCCTGAATTTGTCATTTGAAGTTCAGAGTTCAGCGACTTATTCCAATCAAAAGAGTAACAAGCAATGAATACAAGTAGCGCTAAAACGACCGAAATAAGCTTGCCTTGGTACCGCTATGGCATCGTGTGGTTGGTGGTGATACTGCCGTTGATAGCGGTTGCCGCCAGTGTGACCACGCTTTTTATCGCTCATGAGAATGCGCCGGAAATTAACGCGCCTGCGGTTAAGAAGTAACACCATGAGTACTCATGCCATACCTGCTGCTGCAGAACAAACAAAGGCCGCTGCTTCAAGCTGCTACCACTGTGGTTTGCTCGTGCCGAAACATTCAAATCATCATTTAACTGTCGAGGGTGAGGCGCGGCCGATGTGCTGTTTGGGCTGTTTAGCGGCTGCTGAGTTTATACAGCAACACGGCATGGGAGATTTTTATCAATACCGAGGTGAGCAACTGCCACAAGGTGCGGTGTCTGAGCAGTTTTCCAAACACAGCAGCTGGCAGTATTACGATCAGCCTGAAGTGCAGGCAATGTACCAAAAGCTTAACGAAGAGCATTCCAGCATTCGCATTTACGTGCAAGGCATGTATTGCAATAGTTGCTCATGGCTAATTGATCGCTCCTTATCTCAGTTGCCTGGCGTGGGCCAGATTCAGCTCAACCCTGCGGCGCATCAGTTACAAGTCAATTGGCAGCCTGAACAAATCAAGCTAAGTGAAATCCTTGGAACCATTGCGAGTTTGGGTTACCAGCCGCGACCTTTGCAAATCACTGAGTCCAGTGTTGAACAGCGTGAAGTTGAAAATCGTCAATCCTTAAAACGACTGGCTGTTGCAGGTTTTGGCATGATGCAAGTGATGACCTATGCCATCGCTGTTTACTGGGGGGACTATCAGGGTATCGATGCATCGATGCGTCAATTCATGCAATTGATTAGCATGTTAGTAGCTACCGTCGTGGTGTTTTATGCAGGGCGGCCTTTCTTTAAACATGCTTATTATGATCTTAAAAATCTGCATTTAGGGATGGATGTGCCGGTCGCGTTGGCGGTTGGTGGAGCCTATGCGGCGAGTGTCTGGCAGTTGCTTATTGGTGAGGAAACCGCAGGCGTTTATTTTGACTCAGCGGTCATGTTTGTATTTTTCCTGTCCCTAGGGCGCTTTTTAGAAATGCGTGCTCGCTATAGCGCCGCGTCGAGTGCCGATGCGCTTCGTCAGTTATTGCCACCCCTAGTTCAAGTCTCTCGTCGTGGTGAGTTGTTAACCATTGCACCTGAGCAAGTGCAGCGTGGGGATGAGCTGGATGTTTTAATCGGTGACATAGTGCCTTGCGATGGCAGAGTGCTGAGTGGAGAAGCGTGGCTGGATGAGTCTTTATTGACCGGTGAAGCGCAAGCCGTTGCAAGAGAAACGGGTGATCATGTGACCAGCGGAACACAGCTGAAATACGGTAACTTGCGCCTTGTTGCTACTCGAGACTGGGAGCAGTCAACGGTTGCCTCTATCCGCCAATTACTCAGTAATGCCCAATCTTACCGACCACAACGAATTCATCTAGCTGATCGGCTGGCGCGTTACTTCATCGCTGCACTGTTACTGCTGACTATGCTGGTAGGGACGGTTTGGTATTTTATTGCGCCAGATCAGGTATTTCATATTGTATTAGCGATGTTGATTGCTAGTTGCCCCTGCGCCTTTTCACTGGCAACACCTGCCGTACTCACAGTAGCGAGTCATTTTTTGAGTCGTCACGGGGTGTTAATAAGTAATGCGGATGCTTGTGAAGCACTGCTGGAAGTTGACCACTGGTGTTTTGATAAGACGGGCACCTTGAGTACGGCCGAGTTAGCCATTCAGAAGGTTGATATTTTTACACAACTCTCTGAACAGGAATGCTTGTCAATGATTGGCAGCATTGAACAGCATAGTGACCATGTGTTGGCGAGTGCATTTTCACAAAGTGGATCTTATGAAGCAACGGAGGTTGAGGTTGCGCATGGTCGAGGCGTGAGTGCTCGATTAGATGGCGCGCCTTATTGTATTGGAGGGCTTAACTGGGTGGCACAACAGTGTGGCATTACTCAACTGCCTGCTTTGCAGCAAGAGAGCAGTGTGGTTGCTTTAGGTGCGCCTAGTTCGTTGCTGGCGATAGTTTATCTATCTGATCGACTGCGGGCAGATGCCACGACAACACTTGAGGCATTGCATGATCAAGGTAGGCAAATAAGTCTGTTAAGTGGAGACCGGAGCGCAGTGGTCTCAAGGTTTGCAGACGGATTGCCCGTAGATCATTGCCTTGGAGACCAACTGCCAGAACATAAGATGCAATATCTTCAGTCTTTACAACATCAAGGGCATAGCGTGGCTATGGTAGGCGATGGAGTCAATGATGCACCTGTTCTGGGGCAGGCAGATGTCAGTATCGCAATGGCTAGTGGTAGTCAGATCAGTCAGAGTCATGCCGATATTATTTTACTGGGCGAACGCTTACAGGGCGTGTTAACTGCTCTGAGAGTATCTACCCGAGCGCGACAAATTATTCGTCAGAATCTGGGGTGGGCAATGGCTTATAACTTAACGGTACTACCACTAGCTGCACTGGGAATGCTTGAGCCTTGGATGGCTGCCATCGGTATGTCCCTGAGTTCGCTGTTGGTGGTACTTAATGCTCGTCGTCTTAATCATTTAAAACTGTAAATTTACTCAATGTAAGCGAGGTTGTTATGAGTATTGTGTATCTGTTGATTCCGCTGAGCTTGGTGCTGACGGCTGCGGCTATTGCTGCCTTTTTCTGGGCAGTCCGTTCAGGGCAGTTTGATGATATGAATACTCCTTCACTGAAAATACTTCATGAAGAACCTGTATCTGATGTCGATGGGGAGATCGCTAAGAACAAAACAGATCAAGTGGGGAGCTAACTATGGATTTGGTATCTACTTTTTTGTCAGCATTAGTTTTGGGCCTACTTGGAAGTTTGCATTGTGTTGGTATGTGTGGAGGTTTGCAGGCGCTGTTGAATAAACCACAGGCCATTCGAACACCTCTGGAAAACCAATATCACTTGGTAGCGATGAACTTGGGAAGAGTGACGCTTTACAGCCTTGCTGGTGCAGTATTTGGCTTTGTTGGTGCAGAAGTGGGTGTTCATCTCAATGTGCCGGGTTGGTCGGTAGTCCTACGTCAGCTGATGGCCATTATAATTATTATCGTTGGTCTGCAATTGCTATTGCAGTTGAATCGGCCGCTGGCTTTTCTGGAAAAAGCAGGTTACAGCTTATGGCAACGTATTCAGCCATTTTTAAATAGCAACGCACCCGTTAATTATCTTCAGTCATTTCGGCGAGGCATGTTGTGGGGATTTTTGCCGTGTGGACTTGTTTATTCGGTGATTGCCATTGCGTTGCTTAGTGGTTCAGCTGCCGGTGGGCTGTTAACCATGTTGGGTTTTGGGATTGGAACATTGCCTGCGTTGTTGCTAACGGGATTTGTGCTTTGGAAGTTCAAGCAGGTGTTGCAGCTGGCTTTAGTGCGAAGGGGAGGCGGGTTTTTTTTAATCTTGGTGGGGATTTTGATTCTTTCTCCAACTTTGTTAAATCATGCGAGTCATGGAGGTAAGAATGCAATGCATTCAGTCGAGACGATTCATTTAACTAAGTAGGGGAAAGCTTGGGTTTTTGATGTTTAAAAGGGTTGAGAGTAAGCTATTTCTAATAGGCATAAAAAAAGGCCACAGTGTAAACACTGTAGCCTTTAGATATCTTGGTGCCGCAACCACGAATCGAACGCGGGACCTACTGATTACAAGTCAGTTGCTCTACCAACTGAGCTATTGCGGCGAAGAAGCTGCGCATTTTATAGATGTGATCTAATCCCTGCAAGCCTTTTTTCAAAGATT
>CALKXC010000396.1 GCA_938004025.1 uncultured Leucothrix sp.
TACAATTTCGCCGTTAGATTTGAAAAAGCGAACCTTTTTCCCATCTTCCAGAACTTTAAAACCAACACGGTCGCCCTTGCCTGTAGCTGGGTTAACCAGCATTACATTAGAAATATCTAGAGGCATATCTTTTTCGATTATCCCTCCAGTAACACCCGCATTAGGGTTGCCTTTCTGATGCTTCTTAGCAGTATTCACGCCTTGAACCAAAACTTTACCATTTGACATGAGTTGAGTAATTGTGCTGCGTCGACCTTTGTCTTTGCCGCTTATTACTACCACTTCATCGCCTTTATTCAACTTATTCATTTTACTAATCCGCCTTACAATACTTCTGGTGCAAGAGAGATGATCTTCATGAAGTTCTTCGCTCTTAGCTCACGAGTTACAGGGCCGAAAATACGGGTTCCCATAGGCTCATTTTTTGAATTAAGTAAAACTGCAGAGTTATTATCAAAGCGAATTAAAGAGCCATCTTTGCGTCTTACGCCAGTAGCAGTCCTTACAACCACTGCACTGTACACATCACCTTTTTTAACTTTACCGCGCGGAATTGCTTCCTGAATACTTACTTTGATGATGTCCCCTATCGCCGCATAACGACGATGAGAACCACCAAGTACTTTTATGCACTTGACTCTGCGGGCACCACTATTATCTGCCACTTGTAGAACAGTTTGCATCTGAATCATGATTTACATTCCGAGTTCAGCATTGAATCGAATTGAGAATTCTTAAATTAAGAACCATCAACCACTTTAATTAAAGACCAAGACTTAGTCTTTGAAAGAGGACGGCACTCGTGAAAAATCACAGTATCGCCAGTCTTACAAATATTAGCTTCGTCATGAACGTGGTACTTAGTCGAACGACGGATATACTTTCCGTAGATCGGGTGACGAACTTTACGTTCAGTCATGACGGTGATAGTTTTATCCATCTTGTCACTAATAACCACACCTTGCATTGTGTGAGCAATCTTAACGTCTGCTACTTGTGCTTCTTCACTCATTTTACTTACCTGCCTTCATTTCGGCTAAGATAGTCTTAATTCTGGCAATTTTGCGACGAGCAATTTTCATATCGGAAGGGCGACCTAATTGTCCAGTAGCACGTTGCATACGAAGAGCAAACTGCTCTTTTAACGTACCCAAAAGCTCTTCGTTTAGCTCTTCTACACTTTTCTCGCGTAATTCACTCGCTTTCATCACATTACCTGCCGTGTAACAAATGTGGTTTTCATAGGAAGTTTAGCCGCTGCAAGCGCGAACGCTTCTCTTGCTAATTCTTCTGAGACACCTTCCATTTCGTATAACATTTTTCCAGGCTGAATTTGGCAAACCCAATACTCAACATTACCCTTACCTTTACCCATTCGAACTTCTAATGGTTTACTGGTAATAGGCTTGTCTGGGAAAACTCGGATCCAAATTTTACCGCCACGTTTGATATGACGAGTCATAGCACGACGAGCTGATTCAATTTGACGCGCTGTTAACCTTCCACGCTCAACTGCTTTAAGGCCAAATTCACCAAAGCTAACTTTACTACCCGTAACTGCAAGACCACGATTGCGACCTTTAAACTGCTTACGGAATTTTGTTCTTTTAGGCTGTAACATCTCTGACCTCTACTTTACTTTTTCTTGCCGTTTTTCTGGCTAGAACTTGCTTGTTTTTGCTCGAGGTCAAAAACTTCGCCCTTATAGATCCAAACCTTCACACCAATCACACCATAAGTAGTGTTAGCTCTTGAAGTTGCATAATCAACATCGGCTCTTAGTGTATGAAGTGGAACGCGACCTTCTCTGTACCATTCTGTACGAGCAATTTCCGCACCATTCAAACGACCCGCTACTGCAACCTTGATACCAAGAGCGCCAAGGCGCATTGCATTGCTTACGGCACGCTTCATAGCACGGCGGAACATAATACGACGTTCCAACTGATTTGCAATACTTTCTGCAACTAATTTCGCGTCAAGCTCAGGCTTGCGAATTTCTTCGATGTTAAGCTTTACGTTATTAGGATGAATATTCATCAACGTAGCTGTCTGTTGACGAAGCTTCTCAATATCAGCACCCTTCTGACCAATAACTACACCAGGACGAGCCGTATGAATCGTAATGAAAGCTGACTTTGCTGGACGCTCAATCTGAATACGACTGACAGATGCAGCAGCTAATTTCTTCTCTAAGAAAGAACGAACTTCTAAGTCCTTATGAAGAAAAGAAGCATACTCTTTACCTTCTGCGTACCACTTAGAACGCCAGTCCTGTGAGATACCTAGACGTATACCTGTTGGATTTACTTTTTGACCCATAACTTAAACCCCTGTCCCGGCATCACCGACAACTAGCGTAATATGACTGGTGCGCTTCAAAATTCTATCTGCACGACCTTTGGCACGAGGCATGATCCGTTTCATAGTTGGACCCTGATCTACGTAAACCTTCGTAATTTTTAACTCATCGATATCAGCACCTTCATTGTGCTCTGCATTTGCAATTGCTGAGTTAAGAACTTTTTTCAAGATTGCAGCGCCCTTCTTCGGACTAAACTGCAAAAGCTCAAGTGCCTTTTCAACTGGCATACCGCGTACTTGATCGGCTACCAATCTACATTTCTGTGGCGAAATTCTTGCGAATTGTAATTTTGCTGAAACTTCCATTATTAATTACCTGGCCTTCTTATCAGCAACATGACCGCGGAATAAGCGAGTAGGTGAAAACTCACCTAGCTTATGCCCGACCATATTCTCGTTAATCAAAACTGGCACATGTTGACGCCCGTTATGCACAGCAATAGTTAAACCAACCATTTCAGGCAATATCATGGAACGTCTTGACCATGTTTTAACTGGCTTACGATCGTTATTTTTAACGGCTGTAAGCACTTTTGTCATCAAATGATGATCGACAAATGGACCTTTCTTTAGAGAACGTGGCACGTCAATTACCTCTTATTTCTGCGACGTACGATTAACTTATCCGTACTTTTGTTCTTGCGAGTCTTGAAGCCCTTGGTAGGAGTTCCCCAAGGAGAAACAGGATGGCGACCACCTGATGTTTTACCTTCACCACCACCATGTGGATGGTCGATAGGATTCATTGCCACACCGCGAACTGTTGGCCTAACACCCATGTGACGCTTAGCACCGGCCTTACCAAGCTTACGCAAACCATGCTCTTGGTTGCCAACTTCACCGATCGTCGCACGACAAGCTGATAGTACTTTACGCATTTCACCAGAGCGTAAACGAAGTGTCGAATAACGACCCTCACGTGCTACTAACTGGACTGAAGTACCCGCGCTTCGTGCTATTTGAGCACCTTTGCCAGGTTTCATCTCTACACAGTGAATAACTGTACCAACTGGAATATTCTTAATCTGCATTGCGTTACCAGGAGAGATAACTGCAGAATCACCTGAGACAATATTTGCACCTGCAGAAACACCTCTTGGTGCAATTATATAGCGACGTTCACCGTCGGCATACTTAAGCAATGCAATGTTTGCTGTGCGATTTGGATCATATTCCAAACGCTCTACGACCGCTGGAACACCATCTTTGTTACGTTTGAAATCTATAATGCGATAGTGCTGCTTGTGCCCGCCACCAATATGACGAACCGTAATGCGGCCATTATTGTTACGTCCGCCAGATTTGCTTTGACGCTCTAGAAGAGCCTTGTGTGGCTTTCCAGTATGTAACTCTTTATTAACAACTCTAACCTGATGACGACGACCAGGTGAAGTTGGCTTCATTTTTACTAATGCCATGACTTATGCCTCTCCCTGAAGATCAATAGAACTGCCTTCAGCAAGTTTTACGTAGGCCTTCTTCCAGTCTTTACGCTTACCAGTTCGCTTACCAAAGTTTTTGGCTTTACCTTTAACTTTAACGGTACGAACATCTTCAACTTTAACTTCAAACAACTGCTCTACTGCTTTCTTAATTTCTAACTTAGAAGCATCAACCGCCACTTTAAAAGCAGTACGATTTGCAGACTCTGAAATATTGACCGTCTTCTCAGTCACGTGAGGACCGAATACGACTTGATAGATACGCTCTTGATTCATGATAACCACTCCTGAACTTTACCAATAGCTGCAGTAGTGATTAACACCTTCTCGTGACCTACTAAGCTCACAGGATTCAATGCAGAGACACCTAATGCCTCACAGTGTGGAATGTTGCGAGATGAAAGATAAACGTTCTTATCGTCATTATCAGTAACAATTAATACATCACTGCAATCTAACTGACTCAACTTAGAAACCATTGACTTAGTTTTTGCATCTTCCATTGAGAAGTCATCAACAACAACCAAGCGATCCTGACGTACCAACTCAGAAAAGATAGAGCGAATAGCCGCGCGATACATTTTCTTGTTTAGTTTCTTTGAGAAATCTCTTGGCTTAGCGGCGAATGTAACACCACCACTGCGCCAGATTGGACTTCTAGAAGTACCTGCACGAGCTCGGCCTGTACCTTTTTGACGCCAAGGCTTAATACCACCGCCACTGACTTCTGAACGTGTTTTTTGTGCTTTAGTCCCAGAACGGCCGCCTGCCATATAGGCCACTACCGCTTGGTGAACCAGTGTTTCATTAAAGTCTTTAGCGAATACCGCCTCATCGACATTCAACGAACCACCATTGGTGATCTGTAATTCCATCTTAATTAACCCTTTATAGCCGGCTTAATGACAACGCTTGAACCGCGCGCACCAGGCACTGCGCCCTTTACCAGCAACAGATTTCTTTCTGCGTCAACTCTAACAACAGTAAGATTCTGTGTAGTATGGTTTACCGAGCCCATATGACCCGCCATTTTCTTACCTTTGAAGACACGACCAGGAGTTTGGTTTTGACCAATCGATCCCGGAGTACGGTGATTGATAGAGTTACCATGAGTGGCATCTTTACCAGCAAAGTTATATCGCTTCAAAACACCTGCGAAACCTTTACCCTTAGACACACCCGTGACATCAACTACCTGCCCTTCTTCAAATACATCTACCGACACACTTGAACCCAACTCGTAGTCGGCAGGATCGATGCGAACCTCACGACAATTTGAACCGGCTTCAACTTTTGCTTTAGCATAGTGACCAGCGAGAGCCTTATTAACACGCGAGGCTTTCTTGGTTCCAGCTAACAACTGAACAGCATTATAACCATCAGTTTCGATAGTTTTAACCTGAGATACACGGTTAGGCGTCACCTCAATTACTGTTACAGGAGTAGCAGCACCATCTTCACTAAAAACTCGGGTCATCCCAACTTTTTGACCCAGCAGACTGATTGCCATTTGGCACCTCTCTTACAAGACAGCTCATTAAAGAGGCGTCTTCTAAACATAAAAATCGTTGGAAAAAATTGGCCCGACCAGTGGTCGAGCCAAGAAAGCGGTGAATTATGCCAGAACGTCCGAGAATAATAAACAATAAAATTCACATTTCTCTAGCACACATTCGAAACCTGAGTCAGACCATCTAACTCACCGTTCAAACGTATTAATTCAGCTTGATTTGCACATCCACACCAGCAGCCAAATCGAGCTTCATTAGCGCATCGACTGTTCTCTCGGTAGGATCAACAATATCCATCAAACGCTTGTGCGTACGAATCTCATACTGATCACGAGCATCCTTATTTACATGCGGCGATGTTAATACAGTAAAACGCTCTTTACGAGTCGGCAACGGAATCGGACCTTTTACTCGAGCACCGGTTCTCTTAGCAGTTTCAACAATCTCGCTAGCAGAACGATCAATCAGCTTATGATCAAATGCTTTTAAACGAATACGGATTCTTTGATTAGACATATTTTTTACTCAATAACCTTAGCTACGACACCGGCACCGACTGTACGGCCACCCTCTCGAATTGCAAAACGCAACCCATCATCCATTGCAATCGGGTTAATTAGGGTAACTGTCATTTTGATGTTATCTCCCGGCATAACCATTTCAACACCTTCCGGCAATTCACAAGCACCCGTTACGTCAGTCGTACGGAAGTAGAATTGTGGACGGTAGTTAGAGAAGAATGGCGTATGACGACCACCCTCATCTTTTGACAGAACATAAACTTCTGCTTCAAATTTTGTGTGAGGCTTGATTGAACCCGC
>CALKXC010000397.1 GCA_938004025.1 uncultured Leucothrix sp.
GTGCCGTCCAATTACCATGGGCCAGATGTTAGTGAGAATGGACAAGATTTTACCTTCTCTGTTGATCTAAGTATTAGGTGTCTGGAGACTGCGGAGATAAAGCAACTATTGAATACTTTGGCAGACAATAAAATTATTGCATGGGCGAGATTAAGAGGGCTCGATGGATGGCCCGATCGAGATCCATTTCAAAACCACATTCACTCCGTGTTTGTATTAGGTACGCTTAAACCTCAATTGAAAAATCAGGTTTCAGCATGGTTAGATGGCAGAAACGGACTTACATCTGATCTACCGTATTCTTATTGGCAGCCCAGCATGGAAGCTATCAACGCAATCAGTGAGCATCAATAGTTGCTGCCTAACGTGACCATGAACCCGATAGACTGCGCGCCGGGAGCAACCATGAGTGCCTCAGAACGCACCCGTCGCGCACCTACAGGTTATGGATGATGTTAGACCTACTCATTGACCCCTTCTCAAGTAGGTGCCTTTCTCGTATCTGACGCTAAACATAGCTCTACGGTAAACTCCAACATCTATCTAGATTACTACTGCTACAGATGATGTCATCGGTTAACGAACAACTATTCCCAAGACCCCTTTCAAGCGACGATGTTCCAACGCCTCCACCTGCCTTGGTTCCATCTAGAATTCCTTTGGTAGGCAACTTTGTGTCCTTAGAACCTCAAAACGCTGAACTACACGGTAAAGAGTTATACGATGCTGGGCATTCCAGCGAAGAAGCATTAAAAATCTGGGACTATTTGACGTATGGTCCTTGGCCAGACGTTCAGAGCTACAAAAACACCTTAAGGGCACAATCCTCTAGCTTCGACCCTATCTTTTTTACCATACGCTCAAATACAACAGGCAAAGCGTGTGGACAAGCTAGCTTTCTTGATATTAATGCCCAAAACGGCGTAATTGAAATCGGACACATATGGTTCGGTACTGAACTGCAAAAGACTCCTGGGGGCACAGAGGCTCTCTTCCTAATGCTAAAGCACGCTATGGACGACTTGGGATATAGGCGTATGCAGTGGCGCTGCAATGCCTTAAATCAACGCTCACGAAACGCCGCCCAAAGGCTTGGCTTTAGGTTTGAGGGCATCTTCTACAACCACCTTATCTTTAAAGGCAAAAACCGAGACACAGCTTGGTACTCAATTCTAGATGACGAATGGCCAGAAGTTAAAGACATTATGAGTTCATGGCTTAGCAGCTCTAATTTCAACAGCTCCAATACTGCAAAATCATCGTTGTCCGAGATGATGAAGATTCGCACCAAGAGCTCTCGCGGCGCAGGTCTAACGCAGCCGTGAACTCGATAGTTGCGCCGCGGCCTGAACCAAATGAGTACCTCAGAACCAGGCCGCGCCGCAACTACAAGTTACGGCCAATGTTAGTCAGCTCGGTAAGCCTTTTTAACAATCAAATTTAAAAAATGAGAATTGAACGAATATCGGATCCTTATATTAAAGTTGAACGAAATTTGGAAGGATTTGATTCTAATCGCTCGTACTGGACATCTAGTCTACTTAGCACAGAACCAACTGAAAAACAGTGGCGAATTATTGAGTCTTACAAGTTCAGGGTTCGAGAGCTCAACGAAAACATCGTAGATTTGAGATTGCCCCAGATTCACCAAACCAGCATACGACGCACTGCCAACGGTGCTCACGTCCATGCGCACGGAATCCCTCAGAAACATCGTGCAAAAAGTCTATTTCTTGATTTTAGACATTTCTTAAGTGACAAAGAACCTTCCAAATTTGAGTTAGTATGCAATACCATTCAAGAGTTAGTGGCTACAGATTCTTGTAACTCATTTCTTAGGAATATGCGTAAAGACTGGTTGAAATGCTCGTGGCAAGATGGTGATTTTATAGATGCCAGTGTCACAGCAAAAACACTTTTTAGGGTTTGGTTTAATACTCAATACTTTCATTCAGGTCGTGATAGCCAAATAGAAGAAAAAAAACAAATCCTAGAAAGATACGATGAGGAAACTATTCGTAATTTATTAGTCATGTCGATAGTCGAGACGCGTAAATATTTGGTTTGGGTATATTGTATCGTTAAAGACATGGACCGAAACTCTGAGAATCGCTATTTCTTACCCGATGACAAACAAATACGGGCTGACGAAAAGGAGCTTTATCGATAAGATTTCTATTTCGCTGTCTAACTTTTCCATGCAGCAATCACTGGACCCAGCCGCGCATTGTTGCTACGCCACAATACGCGTCAGCATCAAGTGTTCCTGATGGATGATGTTAGTCGTCACTTTCAACATCTCTAATAACGGTAAGACAAATATTGTATATTGATAAAATGCGAAATGAATACTACAAAAAGCATCTAAAGAAAGTACTTGATAGACGGTGCAGTGGCTGGATTCGCACTTCAGGTGATGGAGCCGAAGAAGTAGATTGCTATGGCGTTCGAATTAGAACGTGCGAAGGAGAAACAATTAACGTATCGAACTTCGATGGTCAAATCATAACTCTGAGAGAGTATCCCAATGAAAGAGCTGAGGATTTCACAGAAAGAACAATTGAGTTTTCCGAAGTGTCTCGTAGCGATTTCATTGTTACTCACTATTTAGGACTTAGTAGAATTGAATTCCACGGGCTAGGTGATCTATATTGGAGCGAACTATTTGGAATACCGACTCTACTTCGCTGGAAAGACAATCTAAAAACCAAAGTTAAACAGAGTCGATTCAATCTAAAAAAATTTGAATCGATAGAACGAATAGAATTTCTTAAGCTGCTGTTAAAACACAACAAGAAAGGCGTTCGTTTTTCAACTATTACTGAGTTAATGCTTGCCGAGCATGGGCACGAATATTTTCACCACCCTCGAAAAGACGAGTTTCATGAAGAAACCAGATACCTAAGGAACACTATCGCCGAATTAGGTGAAATAGAGGAAGGAACAAACGGCTACTTTGTCACTGGAAAAGGCTATATGGCAATAGTTGACTCCGAAGAAGACGAAAGAAAGCACACAGAAAATCTGATGCTTCAGAAAAAACTAGTCTATCTAACCCTTATTTTGGCAATCACCGGTATTGCAGCTGGATTTGCGCAAATTAAATCATTCATAGACTGGATAATACAAATATCAGCCAGCCTAGCTGCAACTTTAGCATCCCTATGGTGACGTCTAACTTTGCCATGCAGCAATCACTGGACCCTGCCACAGCTTATGGCTACGCCATAATCTCCGTCAGCCTCAAGTGTTCCTGATGGCTGATGTTAG
>CALKXC010000398.1 GCA_938004025.1 uncultured Leucothrix sp.
TGCTGGGAACTGGAAATTAAACGGTTCGATTAGCTCAATTACTGAGCTAGTTCGCGGCGTGAGTTCAGGTTTGCAGTCTTTAAATTGCGAAATGGCTGTTTGCGCACCTTATCCATATTTGCAAATGGTTTCTGAGCAGCTTGAGTCTAGTAGGCTTAAGGTTGCAGCCCAAGATGTTTCAGAGCATGACAGTGGTGCTTTTACGGGTGAAGTTAGCGCAGAAATGTTGCTTGATTTTGGATGTAGCTATGCTCTTGTTGGCCATTCTGAGCGCCGCAGCTATCACTCTGAATCGGATGAGCAGATTGCTGAAAAGTTTAACCGGTTGAAACTTGTCGGGATTGTTCCCATTCTTTGCGTTGGTGAAACACTCGCCGAAAGAGATGAGGGTATTACTCAGTCGGTGGTGAGTCAGCAGGTGTTGGCTGTGATAGAGAAGTTTGGCATTAGGGCGCTATCTGATTCAGTTATAGCCTACGAGCCAGTCTGGGCTATTGGTACAGGAAGAACGGCTACTCCTGAGCAGGCTCAAGAAGTTCACTCAGATATTCGTACATTGCTGGCGAGTTTTGATGAGAATATCGCTGCGAAGACTCAGATTCTTTATGGTGGTAGTATGAATCCTGGGAATGCGTCATCTTTGCTCGCAATGCCAGATATTGATGGAGGTCTCATAGGTGGGGCTTCTTTGAAAGCCGACGACTTCTTGGCAATTGGTCAAGCCGCTTAACTAAAAAAACGAATTAATATGCTTTATAATATTTTGTTGATCGTACAATTGATAGTTTCATTAGGTATCATTGCTCTAGTCCTTATGCAGCACGGAAAAGGAGCAGATGCTGGTGCAGCGTTTGGTGGTGGTGCCTCTGGATCAGTGTTTGGGTCTCGGGGTTCTGGAAACTTTATGAGTCGTACTACCGCGATACTGGCAACTATATTTTTTGTAAACTCTCTATTGTTAGCTTACATTGTGGCGCATCCTGAAGGTGCGGCGCCAAGTGTTGTTGAGAGCGTAGTATCAACACCAGCTGTTGAAACAAATTCTGTTCCCTCTGATGTTCCGGTACCTGCAGCAGTGGAGCCTTCGGGCAATGCTTCTGATGTGCCTGCTGCTCCAAAGGAGTAATTTTAAAGCCGACGTGGTGGAATTGGTAGACACGCCATCTTGAGGGGGTGGTGGCCCTAGGCTGTGCCGGTTCGACTCCGGCCGTCGGCACCAATTCAAGTAGAACTCCGCTAGCTGTAAAGCTGCGGGGTTTTTTTGATTTTATACGCCCTTAATTAATGTTGAAGATGAGGCATATTAAATGTTCTTAATAATGCCGTGTCTCTTTTCATTAATTTATTTATAGGTTATGGCTTGTCATTGGTTTTAAGTAGGTTAAATTTCAAAGTGTGTATGAATCCTGTGCATACAATTGGGGTTGCCCATTGGTCGGCTATCGATTATGCTTTATCCGCAATCTATAAAGGGGTGTCACGGTCAGGATGGTCGTGAATACAGAAAATAATCACAGGAGCTTAAGCTCCATAAGTGCCCATCAGTTACTACATGTCTACGCTTAAGTAGTCTATTTTAGGAGTTCCAAATGCTGAACAAGAGTTATGCCTCTGCCGCTATACTTTCTTTGTTAATACCTGTTAGTTCATTCGCAGCAGATTCTGATCGAGTTGATGCAACCGATACTTTACCAGATGCTAAGCCTGGTGAGTGTTATTCAAAAGTAATCGTTCCTGCAGTATTTGAGGCTGTAACTGAAGAAGTTATGGTTAAGCCAGAGACTAGCACGGTCGAAATCATTCCTGCTACCTACGATGTTTTAGAAAAAGAAGTGCTTGTTAAAGAAGCATCTACAAAGCTGGTTGCAGTTCCAGCAACCTATCGTACTGTGACTGAGGAAGTTGAAATCTCCCCAGCAAGAACTGAGTGGGTTACAAGCTTAGGACGTCGTGGTATTCCAGCAAGCCCAGCGTTGTTGGCTGCTGCTACAACAAGTGGTGTAGACATTAGCGCTGCACAGCCAGAGCAGTGCTTTACTGAGCACTATCTTCCAGCTAAGTTCGTCACTAATGAGAAAGAAGTTCTCATTAAAGAAGAAGCTGAAGAAATTAACATTACAGAAGCTCAGTTTGAACAAGCTGAAGAAACTGTCATGGTTAAGGCATCAGCTAAAAATAAATTACTAGTTGAAGCTGAATACGAAGTAATTGAAGAGCAGGTAATGGTTGAGCCTGCTAAAGCAGTTTGGAAGAAAGGTACGGGTCCAATTACTCGCATCGATAATTCAACAGGCGATATCATGTGTTTAGTTCAGATCCCTGCTAAATACAAAACAATCAAGAAAACTGTTCTAAAGTCTCCTTCAGCGGTTCAAGAAGTTGAGATTCCAGCTGAGTCTGAAGTAGTTCCAGTTAGTCGTTTAGTAAGTGATTCTGCTGCTGATCGTGTAAAGCTACCAGCACAGTTTGATACTGTCGAAGTGACCACTAAAGAAGCTGATGCAGCATTCGTTTGGAGAAGTGCTGATGTAGCGGGTGATGGAACACCTACGGGTAATACTATTTGCCTAAAGGCAATTCCAGCTAAGTTTGCTAGCGTTAAGAAGCAAGTTGTAGATGCTCCTGCTTCGATTAAAGAAGAAGTTGTTCCAGCGGTTTATAAGACGGTTAAGGTTCAAACTGTTTCTAGTGATGCTGAAGAGCGTCGTACCGTTATTCCAGCGGTTTTCAATACTATTGAAACAAGAGTAAAGAAGTCTAGCGAGCGTTTAGAGTGGCAGCGTGTTCTTTGTGAAACTAACATGACTCGCGACACCAACAAGAAAATTCAACAAGTTCTTAAAGACGCTGGTTACTACAATGGTCCTATCGATGGAAGCATTGGTCGTGGCACGTTGAGTTCAGTTGAAAGCTACCAAAAAGATAACGACCTTCCTACAGGTGGTCTAACTATCCAGATGCTAGAAAAAATGGGCATTATGTAAGCCTATTGACTAGCTTAAGTTAGTGTTAAAAAAGGCCGCTCAATTGAGCGGCCTTTTTTTGTTTTAGATCGGCTAGAACCAGTTAGAAAAGAAGTTTGCATTCGGTGTATGGGGGTATTTAAATTTCGTCAGCTTGATCTCTTAGTGCATAGAATTCCTTGCAGAATTCTTCAAAGCAGTCCTCGTCTAATGCTTTGCGTATCCCTTGCATTAATTCTTGATAGTAAAAAAGGTTGTGTATGGTGTTGAGGTGAGAGCCGAGCATTTCCTTGCATTTATCTAAATGGCGGAGGTATGACCTTGAGTAGTTCTGACAGGTGTAGCACTGGCAGTTCTCGTCGATAGGGCGTGTATCAAATTGATGCTTTTGGTTGCGTATCTTTAATGTCCCGAA
>CALKXC010000399.1 GCA_938004025.1 uncultured Leucothrix sp.
ATTCGAACCTTCGAAGCTTTCGCAACAGATTTACAGTCTGCCCCCTTTGGCCGCTCGGGAATCCCTCCAAATGAGCGCCGCATTTTGAATTACCCCCTCACCCCTGTCAACCTTTAATACATATTTTTTTCGACATAATTCGATTTAAAACGCATTAAATAAAATTACAAAAATATATGCCTACTCAATTTATTTTGCCAACAGTGGCTTTAAGTACTGCCCCGTGTAGGAACCCTTTACTTTTACTACCTGCTCTGGCGTACCAACCGCAACAATCTGCCCCCCTCGATTACCCCCCTCAGGGCCCAAATCAATCACCCAATCGGCTGTCTTTATGACATCTAGATTGTGTTCAATGATTACTACCGTATTCCCCTCGTCACGCAACCTATGCAAAACCTTTAGCAGCACATCAACATCATGAAAATGCAAACCGGTCGTTGGCTCATCCAATATATAGATCGTCTTACCCGTACCGCGTTTAGCCAGCTCCTTCGCCAGCTTCACCCTTTGAGCTTCACCACCCGATATTGTTGTCGCGTTCTGCCCCAATGTGATGTACGACAAACCCACATCCATTAGGCTAGACAATTTATTGTGTATGCCCGGAATCGCACTGAAGAACTCGACAGCCTCTTCCACCGTCATATTCAACACTTCGTAAATATTCTTACCCTTGTAACGAATATCCAACGTCTCTCGGTTATACCGCATACTATTACAGACATCGCATGGCACATACACATCAGGCAAGAAGTGCATCTCAACCTTGATAACGCCATCACCGCTACAAGCCTCACATCGACCACCTTTAACATTAAAGCTAAAACGACCCGACTTATAACCACGCGAACGCGCCTCTTGGGTTGAGGCAAATAGCTCTCTAATAGGCGTAAACACCCCGGTGTAAGTAGCAGGATTAGATCGCGGCGTTCTTCCAATGGGGCTTTGACTAATATCAACCACTTTATCTAACTGCTCCAGCCCCTCGATGGACTTTACCGGTGCAGCCACCACATTTGATCCATGCAAATGAATCGCGATATTGGGATATAACGTGGCATTTATCAGCGTCGACTTACCGGAACCTGACACACCCGAAATACACGTCATTAAACCTATGGGGATTTCAACCGTCACATCCTGCAGATTATTTCCGGTCGCCCCAATCACTCGCAGCATTTTTGACTTATCTACTGCAACGCGCTTCTTTGGTATTGGAATTTCTCGCTCACCTGACAGAAACTGACCCGTACAAGACTCTTTAACGGCCATCACCTCCGCAGGCGTTCCCTCAGCTATAATCCTACCGCCATGAACGCCGGCCCCAGGACCGATATCGACCACATAGTCAGCTAAGCGAATTGCATCTTCATCATGCTCTACTACAATGACCGTGTTTCCAAGGTCACGTAAATGAATCAATGTTTTTAGTAGTCTCGAATTATCCCGTTGGTGCAAGCCTATGGACGGCTCATCTAACACATACATAACACCGACTAATCCCGCTCCAATCTGAGAAGCCAAACGTATACGTTGAGACTCTCCACCAGATAGACTATCCGCATTACGACTCAATGAAAGATAGTCCAAACCAACGTTCACTAAGAACTCTAATCTTAGCCTTATTTCACGCAAGATTTTTGCAGCAATCTGCCCTTGCTTTCCAGGCAAATTAATTGTTTCAAAGAAGTTCAACGTGTCGCCAATCGCCCACTCGGTAATCATCGACAAATCCTTATCGTCAATGAACACATTCCTCGCCGCTTCGTTTAATCTTGCACCTTCACAGGCTGGGCAAGACTTTGTCGACAGATACTTCATCAACTCTTCACGGACGCTATTGGAATCCGTATCCCTATAGCGACGATCTAAGTTGTTTAGAATCCCTTCAAATGGATGCGTTTTTTGATAAACCTGGCCTTTCTGTCCGACGTAACGAAACTCAATCGCTTTACGCCCACTACCGTGCATGAGCACCTTACGCACCGCAGCCGGAAGATCCTTATAAGGCACATCCACATCAAAATCGTAAGCAGCGGCTAAGGAATCAATTAAATGAAAGTAGTAGGCATTGCGACGATCCCATCCTCGCACCGCACCCTCTGCCAAACTAAGCTCAGGCTTACTAACCACCCGCGACTCATCAAAAGCTTGATGCACACCCAAACCATCACAGGTCGGACAGGCGCCACTTGGGCTATTGAATGAAAAAAGCCTAGGCTCAAGCTCGGGAAGTGAATATCCACAATGAGGACAAGCGTAGTTGGCAGAGAACATCAAATCTTCCCTACCCTCATCATCCATCCAAGCCACACTCGCCAAACCATCTGCAATACGCAAAGCAGTTTCGAATGATTCAGATAGGCGCAACGCCAAATCGTCTCTTACTTTAAAACGATCAACGACAACTTCTATCGTATGCTTTTTACGTAACTCTAGAGTCGGTGTTTGGTCTAACTCGTAAACGGTGCCGTTAATTCTCGCACGCAAAAAGCCCTGAGCCCTAAGCTCATCAAACAGCTTTGCATATTCGCCTTTACGATTACGCACAACCGGCGCTAGCAGCATTAACTTACTTCCGGGCTCCAAGGCAATTACCGCATCAACCATTTGTGACACAGTCTGAGCTTCAAGCGCCTGCTTGTGCTC
>CALKXC010000400.1 GCA_938004025.1 uncultured Leucothrix sp.
CTAGAGTATTTCAATACTTATGTGATCCTGCTGTTAAGCATTTCGATTCCTGCAGTCGTTGGTTTATCTTTGGTTGGGCCGGGTTTAGCGTCTTTAGTCATTGGTGAAGAATATCAAGAGGCTGTTGTTCTGATACTACCCTGGGTTGCGAGTGCTATTTTCTTTATGGGCCTTGGAGCATTTTATTTGCATCTACCTTTTCAGTTAGGGAATAAGAACGGCGGCATTTTTAAAATTGGTATTTATACCGCTTTAATCAACTTGACGTTAAATTTCTGGCTTATTCCAGAAATGGGTATGCTTGGAGCAGCAATCGCTACCGTAGCTTCCTTTGCTATTAGCAGCGCATTAGGCGTGTTTTATGCGAGAAATGTTTTTCCTTTACCATTTCCTGCTAAAGAAGTTTTGAAAATAATCATTGCCGCTGCATTTATGGGTATTTGCCTTTGGGTAGTAAAAGATCAGCGCGGATGGCTTTGGCTATGCGGGCAGATGTTTATTGGTCTTGGAAGTTATGGTTTAGCAACCTATCTACTCAATACCGGTGGGATCAAGCAGATAGTGGCAGCCCATTATGCCAGATAACGATCTTGTAGATAATCAAACATAGTAAATAAGCCCATCGCTTCTCCACCGATGGGTCTACCTGGTCGTTCTCTAATGTTGAACGCCATGAGGTCGATATGTGCCCATGGGATATCTTTAGCGACAAACTCATTTAAATAAAGCGCTGCGGTAATGGCTCCCCCATAGCCACTTTTTGAATTCACCATATCAGCAACGGTGCTTTTTAAGTTACTCAAGTAAGGCATATGTAGGGGTAGTTGCCAAATCAATTCCTCACTAGTCATTGATTGATCATGAATGTCGCGTGCCAAATAATAGTCATTGCTAAATAAAACGGGAACTTCGGTGCCAAGTGCAACCCTAGCCGCACCGGTCAATGTGGCGAAATCAATAATTAAGTCCGGAGACTTTTCACAGGCAAGTGTCAGTGCGTCGCAAAGTACTAAGCGTCCTTCAGCATCCGTATTATCAATTTCAACGCTAATCCCACTGCGCGTAGTAATAATATCGCCCGGTCTAAATGCATCACCAGAAATTGCATTATCAACGGCCGGAATTAACACTTCTAAAAAGACAGGTAGCTTAAAGGCCATGACCAGCTTGGCTAAGCCAAGCACATGCGCTGCACCCCCCATGTCTTTTTTCATTTGCCTCATGGAGCTAGAACCTTTTATGTCTAATCCACCAGTATCGAAGCAAACCCCTTTGCCGACGAGAGTGAGTTTGCTGTCGTCAGGGTCTCCCCACGTGAGTGAAAGCAGTCTTGGGGCATGATCACTCGCTCGTCCTACGGCATGGATCGTAGGAAAATTCTTAGTCAATAAGTCGTCTCCCACAATTTCATCAAACTCTGCCTGATAATCACTGGCTAAAGTTTGAAGCTCCTGAGAAAGGTGCTCGGGCATCATATGGTTTGCCGGAAGATTGATTAAGTCACGAACGGTACATAGCGAGTCATAAAATGCCATAACGACCGTTTTCATTGAATCCGGTAAATGCAGTAGGGCTTGATGCTTGTCATTGTGTACAAAGTGGTCAAACTGATAGCTTCCTAAGCCCCAGCCAATTAAAGCTTGTGCTTGCTCTGCTTCACTCCAATTACAATGTAGCTGATAGCGAGTGGCGGGGAGTTTGCTTGGAAGACCAGCGATGGACCAGCGACGTTCTCCGGTTTCTGCTACTCCGACCAATACCTCAACTAACTCTCCATTTTCATTGCTGATCAAGCAATGCTCACCTTCTTCAGCATGGAATTCGCTCTGACTAATCCAGTTGGAGACGGCTGATTTGGAGTGAGTCATTAGCGCGTCTAATTGACTTTTAGCAACAGGAGTTAAAGGGATGTAGCTGTGCTTGATATCGCTGGAGTATGGCATGGTTTCATATGCTCCTAATAGTTTCTGTTAGAGGTGCAGGTGTTTGATAAAGCGTTGAGATTATCTCAGCATATTCTGAGTGTGTTTGATCGATAAGCCCCATTCGTAGGAGTAAGTCGATATTCACAAGATTGCAGTTATCTTTAAAATCATCGGTAGTTTCTGTAATTCGAGCCATTTCCCCGATGGGCATTAGTTCGAAGGATTCAACTTCACCATCTGTGTTGTGTGGAGTAAACGATTCATCTAGCCATAAGTCATAAGCAAAAATACCATCGTTATTGAGGCCACGATGTGTCTGTGAGCAGTAACGAATCTCGCTTTCAAAAGTGGCAGTGCGCGCGACCGATTCTTCTATTGCAGCCTCTTCGCCGGCTTCTTTCACAAGATTGTCCATTAAACTAATTCCTTCAGGTTGGCCTCCAGCAACGATCTGATCGAGTTGGCCAGGCCAAAAAGGCTTACTCTTAGAACGAACGGCTACCCAGACATAAATCCCATCATTTTTACGAACTAAACCGTTTAGATGGATGCCGTAACCTTGCACTCCTAGAAAAGCGACGGCCGCTCGTTCAAGCAGCATTATAGAAGGTCCATCGAATGTGGTGCTTATGTTGTATTGTTCACCAACCCATGAATCCAGAACTCCCTCTTTATGAAGTGTTCTCATCACAGAGTCGACAGCGGTAGTGCGCTTTGCTGGAGTATCAAGATTATTATTAAGCACTAAGCTGTTCTGGCTTATCTCAAAGACATTCGGCCATTTGAGTAGGTGATTAACATGGTTGACGTGAGTCAAGCCAAAGCATTGATTGCCTATAAAGAAAGATAAAAACTGATCACTCTCATATTGATTACACCGTTTGATATGTTTTAAAAAACTCATGTTATTTCATTTCAGATTTTGAGACAAAAAGAAGCACTTTATCTAGCCAGCGGGTTGGCAGAATCCGTCGCAGAGTTCCAAACAGGTAAGTAGGAAAAGTGACGTAATACCTAGGGCTAGGACTTTTACTTTCAAGTGATGCAATGACTTTTTTTAGTACCGCATCTGCGGGCAATGTGAACGGTGCTGCAGGGCCAACTTTTTCCATGCGCTCTATCTGTTTCAGGTACTTATTTTTATGGAAACTGTTTTCGATATCTATATTGGCTTTTAAAGAGGCTAGGGCATTTTGACGAAAGCGGCTTTCAACGGGTCCAGGCTCTATTAGGCTAACCTTTATATTACTATCGCTTAGCTCAAGCCTGAGGGTGTCAGCAAATCCCTCAATCGCATATTTGCTTGCGTTATACGCACCTCGGTATGGCAGTGCAATTAGACCCAATACTGAACTATTGAAAATAATGCGAGCACTGTCTTGTTGGCGTAACAAAGGAATCAAAGAGTTAGTCAGTTCAATCCAGCCAAATACATTGGTTGAAAACTGTTTCTCTAGCGTGGTACGAGTAAGGTCTTCTACAGCTCCTGCTTGACCATAGGCACCGTTATTAAACAGTGCGTAAAGTTCTCCATTGCAAAGAGACTTAAGGTCAGAGACTGACTTTTGAATGCTTTGAGAATCATCGACATCGAGTAATAAAGTGTCGAAGCCTTCTTCTTCCAATCGGCTTACATCGGCTTGCTTTCTTGCTGATGCAATAACTCGATATCCATTTTCTTTTAAGCCCTTTGCAACACAGTAGCCTATACCTGTTGAACACCCTGTAATCAGTATATTTTTCATGCGAAGTATCGTAACAGAAAGGAAAATGCGATTGACATAAAAAAGGCCCTGTATCTTTCAATACAGGGCCTAGTTTAAATCTTTCGTATTTTAGTAAGCACCGCGGCCATGAAAAACCACCGTCAAAGTTTTCACTAAAAGAAAGAGGTCTGTGTGTATTTTCCAGTTATCGACATAATAACAGTCAAGGCTAACTCGCTCTCGGTAAGTTGTGTCATTACGACCACTGACTTGCCATAGGCCTGTCATGCCGGGACGCGTCGAAAGGTATTTATTAGCAAAAGATCCGTAACGCCTTAGCTCATCTTCCACGATTGGTCGTGGACCAACAAGACTCATATCACCTCTCAAAACATTGAATAATTGAGGTAATTCGTCAAGGCTGGTTTTACGAAGAAAACTACCAATCGGCGTTATACGTGGATCGTCTTTGAGCTTAAAGTCCTTATCCCATTCTGCTCTAGCGTTAGGGCAGTCGGCAAGAACTTCTTCTAAACGTTGTTTGGAGTTTACTACCATGCTTCGAAACTTTAAGCACTTGAATACCTTTCCTCCGTAGCCTACTCGCTCTTGAGAATACAGTGAAGATCCACCATCACGGTGAATCAGAAACGCTATAATAATTAAAATAGGCGATAAAACTATTATAAGCAGTAGAGAGCCAACAAAGTCCATGGCGCGTTTAAGCATGTTGCTACCAAGGTCCATATTAGAGCTCTTCCAGTGAGCCGACACTTTTTCCATTGTCTATCCTCGTTGAATAGTGGTGGGGGTAATTGGTTTTGTTGTTGGGAGCATTCTTAATTCAGCGCCGTTAATTTGAAACGTCTTTACTATCAGACGGTATAGAAAAACATTTGTGTGGTAACTCTGCTGGTCTTCAAGCCGGAAAAATAAGCATATCGCTTGCTTAAGAACCATAGGGGGGAAGGTTGAATTCGTTGCTTCAAATGACTTGAAAGTCTATGCTTCGCCCCTACTATCTGCCGGATAGTTTTTTATATAATTTTCGGAGCCTTACAACATGCCAATTTATGAATATCAATGTGTTGAATGTGATCATATAGAAGAAGTCATTCAGAAAGTGAGTGATGATCCATTGGTGGATTGCCCGGCGTGTAGCAAACCCTCATTAAAGAAACAAGTGACGGCTGCTGCTTTCCGCTTAAGTGGGGGAGGCTGGTATGAAACGGACTTTAAGAGTGGGGATAAGAAGAATTTAGCGGATGGCGGTACTGAGAAAGTTAAGAGCAGTGAAGACAAGCCCGCTGCTAAACCTGAAAAAGCCGCCACTAAAGAATCTAGCAGCAGCTCAGATGCAAGCTAGTTAGGTATAGTTTAATCGACTCAGTAGTAGCTCGTGTGTCGTTGCAAGGTTGCAAGCGAGTACGCTAGTCGTTTCCAACGTCAGCGCCCGACCTGAAAGATCGGTTAACCATCCCCCAGCTTCAGTGACAATCACCGATAAAGCCGCAATATCTAAAATGTTAACGTCTGACTCAATAATTACGTCTATCTTTCCACTGGCAAGCAGGTGGTAGTGATAAAAATCCCCATACCCACGAATTCGGTGAACTTCTTGAACGAGTTCGCCGATTGTCGACCACTGTGGTTTGCTTGCAATGGTTGCAATGTTACCCAGTGATAATGTGGCTTTTCCTAAGGAAGAAATATCCCCAACCTTGATCTCTTCCCCATTGAGCCATGCGCCTTGGCCCTTTTCTGCATAGGCCATTTCTTTGAATCCAGGCGCGTTAGAAACCCCAACGATGAGTTCACCCCGGTGCATTAATGCGATTTGGGTAGAAAAGAAAGGATAGCCCCGAACAAAGCTTTTAGTTCCATCAATGGGATCGATTAGCCAGTTGTAGTCTGCATCAGGATTTACCTTACCTGTTTCTTCCCCATAAAAACCGTGATCTGGGAAAGCATCGAGTATAATTTTCTTTATCGTTTCTTCAGTCTCAATGTCAGCAATCGTTACTGGACTTTGGTCTGGTTTGATCTCAACTTCAAATTCACCTGCATAATATTTTTCAATGACTTGTTGAGCGGCTTTGGCTGCTTCAATGGCTGTTTTCAGAAACGGTGACATGTTAAGGTTCCTTAGATAAATTAAGCTACGGAAACTTATCTATGATAATAGATCTCTAAGTTAGCTGCAGCTGACTTTGGCATAATTATCGATAATAATATTCAATGAGATGTATGTAATGAAACTCATATCAGTATTTTTTGTAATGCTTTTTACTTCACAGTTAGTCGCTGGGCCACTTCAGGGGCCACATCAGCATGGTAGCTTGGAAGTTGCCATTATAAATGATCGTGATTTTTTGGTTTTTAAAATGTTGATGCCTTCAGAAGATCTTCTAGGCTTTGAAGATTCGCCAACAACCATGGAAAAGAAAGAGAAGGTAAGTTCGCAGTATGAGAAGCTCTACCAAGAAGCTGCTCTACCGGCGCTTTTTAAATTTATCCCAGCGGGTGCCTGTGAGCCCCAAGCTGCGGATATGGTCTCAGATATGCTGGATTATCATGAACATGATGATATTAAGGATGCAGTTTCCACGGATGCTCGGGATGTTCATTCAGTTGGGGATGATGAAGGACACAGCGACTTTCTGTTGAATTATGTTTTCAAGTGCAAAAAAGTCGATCTTATACAAATTACTTTTCACGAAGTTTTCCCAAGTATAAAGCGAGTCAATTATTATGGTGGTGGCGAATTAAAAGGCGAGCCTGTTTTAAGCATCGATGCCGCAGAAGCGTTTTCAGAAGGATTTGGTGAAGAATAATCAACTTCGCCAGAACGATATGGATAAAGAGCAGTTAATTGATAGTTTTCTTGATGCGCTCTGGTCTGAGCGGGGCTTAAGCCAAAATACATTAGCTGCTTATGGAAGGGATCTATACGCTTGGGAAGAGTGGCTGGATAAAGTAAAGGGGTTAGATTTGCTTGCTGTAGATGCCTCTACGCTTCAGCACTATCTAGCTCATAGAGGCAAAAACGGCGCGAAAAGTAGTACAATGGCGCGCGTATTATCAAGCTTGCGCCGATTCTATCGTTATCAGCTGAGGCAAGGGAGCATTAGTGAAGATCCCTCTGCACTAATCGATGCCCCTAGAATTGGTCGGCTATTACCTAGTTCCCTTTCTGAGGAGCAAGTTGATAGTTTGTTAGAAGCGCCAAATATCGATGAATCACTCGGTCTCAGGGACCGGGCAATGCTGGAACTACTTTATGCTGCTGGGTTAAGAGTTTCCGAATTAGTTACTTTAGAGTTGTCCCAGATAAACTTACAGGTCGGTGTAGTAAGAATTATTGGTAAGGGTAATAAAGAGCGAATGGTTCCTCTGGGCGACGTTGCCGTTGACTGGGTGAAACAGTACTTGGCTGAAGCAAGACCACAAATAATGCGGGGTAATGGCGTCAGTAATGCCATATTTGTGACACGTCGTGGCGCGGGAATGACGAGGCAAGGATTTTGGCATATTATTAAGCGGTATGCGGAAGCGGCTGGGATAGGGCAGGCTTTATCTCCGCATACTTTGCGTCATGCATTTGCTACACATTTATTGAACCATGGGGCTGATTTGCGGGTCTTACAGATGCTGTTAGGTCATAGTGATTTGTCCACAACACAGATTTATACTCATATTGCGCAAGCTAGGCTGCAAGAAGTCCATCAAAAACATCACCCTCGGGGTTGAGATGAGCATCTATTCAGCGGGCTTACAGCGTATACTCATTAATGTAATAGAAAAACAATGGTTGAAAAAAATACAATGATTAAGAAATTATGTTGTGCTTTGACTTTAGGGCTAAGCTTAATATCTAGTGGCGCAGCTACGGCGGCCAGTGTCGAAGACACAGCTAA
>CALKXC010000401.1 GCA_938004025.1 uncultured Leucothrix sp.
TGCGTTTTGTGTAAATAGAACTTTTAAAAATTGGATGGTTGCCGATCAATTTGCATAGACGTTGGATGGTAGGGGGATATGTTTTACTATGCCAGAATGTTTTGCGTCATCGTGACTGCGATGTTTAATGTTAGTCGTCTTACAAACAATCTTGAAGGAGTCAAGAAATAATGTCCATAGAGTGGGAAAAACATTTTATCGAGTGGTCGAAATCACCAGGTACTACTGAAACTGATAGGATTGAGAATTCAATTCGAGCAGTACGGCGAGCCATTAGTGTGGATAACAAACTCTCTGCTGTATCCAAGGTTTTTTTACAAGGATCTTATCGTAATCGAGTCAACGTACGAAACGACAGTGACGTCGATATTGGTGTTTTATACACCGGCGGTTCGTTTATACCTGACTACCCATCTGGCACCGACAGCACAACATTTGGCAACATAACAGGTACGTATAATCAATTTCAATTTAAAAACGACGTAGAAGTCGCACTCGTACGCGAATTTGGTAGAGCAGCGGTAACTCGTGGAAACAAAGCCATTGACGTTAAAGAGAACACCTATCGTGTCGAGGCAGACGTAGTACCAGTATTTGAAGGACGCAGGTATACAGCAGACGGCAGATACATATGTGGTGTTAATCTTCTAACTGACAAAGGGGAATCGATCAATAATTGGCCTGAGAAGATATTGGACACACCGAACTGGCCCGATCAGCACTACGAAAACGGTTTAAACAAGAATGTACGGACCTCACGAAGATATCGTTCTCAGGTAAGAATAATCAAAAAGCTTCTAGTCGTAATGAACGACGCCAAAATGACTGAAGCCGATGGAATTGCAGGTTTTTTAGTTGAATGTTTGGTGTACAACGCTCCTGAATGGACTCTCTTTTTGGACAATTGGCATACTCGTACAATATCAACGCTTAGATATTTGGTCGAGAATACTGCAACTGACAGCACATGTAGTGAATGGTGCGAAGTTAGTGGATATAAATGGCTATTCAAAACTGAGATAGGTAAACGCCAAAGAGCTAATACCTTCTTGATAGCGGCACTTAACTTAATAAACAATTAGTATGAAAAACACACGCACAATTATCTCAGTTTTTCTCGCTGTAGCAGCGATCGTTTGGTGGGGTTCCCTGTGGTTACGGAACGTACCAGTTAGTAGCGCGTTTTTCGCCCCCTTTGCTTCGGTTGTGTCGGCGTTAGCCGGATTGGCTTTGCTACTCGATAAGTGCTTATGGAGACAAACCATCTTTCAAAAATGGCTTGTAAGTAGACCTGATCTTAGAGGAACATGGAAAGTTGATTTACAGTCAAGCTGGATTGATCCAACAACAGGCGAAGCAGTTGGGCTAGTAGAATGCTATATGGGAGTTTCTCAAACACTCACAAAGCTGCAATGTCACTTAATGACTCCAGAATCTGAATCATGGTTTGTTGCTGAAAGCATTGTGGATTCTCCGAACGATCATGGATATCAAATTGTAGGCGTTTACAGAAACAAGCCTCGTATGGAAATTCGTGCAGAGAGAAGCTCAATTCACTACGGGGCATTATTGCTTGATACACACGGCGAGAACTCATTGCGTCCTACTGAGCTGATAGGAGAATACTGGACAGATCGAAAAACAACTGGCAGCCTTCATATATATAATCGACAGGAAATTGAATACACCAATTATCAGGCCGCTCATAATAATATAGGCTGAATTGGAATGCGCCGTAACGACGTCTAACTAATCCATGCAGCTGACAGTGGACAAGTAATCAGAACGTAGGCTCCGCCTACAACCCGCTCACTTTTCCACTGCGGCTGATGGAAAATGTTAGCCGTACCAATCGCTAACTTCTGCTTTTTCAATAAGAATTAACTCGGTGCTGGCGCAATAAGTAACACCACACCAAGTTAATCCGACTTCATATTGCCTTAGGGAAGAACGATTCCTGTAGTTGCGGCAACTGCAGCGGTTGCCGCAACACGCGCAACATTTCCTGCCACGCTACTCACTACACTACAAGAACAATCATCCTTATTCTGCTTTTCGATCATTTTAGCCTGAGACTCAAGCCTGTCAGCTTTCTGCAACATAGCATCTGCTTTCGCTAACAATTCGCTATTATTACTTGCCATTGCAATCTCCGAATTAAAATTTAAAGAATTACTATACCCGTCGTAGCAGCAACAGCAGTGGTGACTGCGCCTCTAACCAGCACTTTCTTCACCCGGCTCTTACGTACTTCTGATTTAACTTTTTTAGCTTCTTTACGAAGCTCATTTGCCTGATTTCTTAGTTGTTTTTCACTGGACATGTCAATTCTCCTTAAAATCAAAATTTAAAATGAATTCATCAGCATCGTCCTTTTACACAGTAAAAGAACTTACGATACATATATCATAAAACATGATTCTAATAAATATGTATTCTCAATGTATTCACTTCACCAAACTTCCCATTTACGAAATCTGCACCATTAAAAACGAGAATTTCTAAGTTGAAAACCAACAAATATAAGTTTTAAATTCACCTTGCAAGGTTGACAGCTAACTGAGCTTTGGAGCAAACATTTGCAGCTCATACGCAACGAAGAATTCCTTGCAACGCGAATGACTGGAAAATGTTTCTCAACGCGGATGTTGACGTGCCAATCACGAACTTTGCTTTTCGCAATAATTTCTACAAATATTATTTCAGCTATCGGCCAATACCAAATATTTCTGATTCGTGGCTTCGCCGAATAATCCCTTTATGTTCGCATCTACTGATTCATCCACTATGACAATCAATTATCGAAAGAAGGCGTTATTGAGCTTTATGAGTGACAAAAAGCAAATAGCTTGTTAGATTTAAAAAATTACCACCGTAGAAAAACTTACCCAATACACTAAGCTGGATATAGAAATTAAGTGGAAAACACACTGTTAAATACGTTAGCTGGGGCTTTCATACTGCTAGGTGTACTTCGTGTATACAAAACTGTTAATACTTTCAAATTTATAGGTACTTTAAAACTAACTGTATTCGTATTTTTAGCTTTTACACTAGGTCTTTCACTCTCGGATCCAACAAAAGGCCGTGAACTGGTCCGGTTCGTTCTTTACAATAATGGCTTTGCCTGGATAGGTTGGCTCAGCCCTTTGGCTATACCGATAGTGTTTTTAATATCAAAGGGGCATCGACTCAAAAACTCCATGAATGACACAATATCGGAGTTTTGGCCTCCGATAGGCTGCTTGGTATTAGTATTTGCATTGACTGTCTACGGAGTAACGGGAGAACCAAACGAAAACAAAATTCACTTGTACTTCTCATTCTTACCTTATCTGATTTCAATCAGCATATTCGCTGCTCTTATACATTCAATAGCAGGACCAATACTTTTTGGAATCAATCTAGGTCTAGTTGCTTCCCATTTCCTTTCCACCGGATTGCTGTCCGTAACACTATTAGACCTATTTGATGGTCTCTCTACTCTTGGAATTGTTTCGGACCCAGTTAAGTGGGTAATACTAGCAGTTTCAGCACTACTTGGGCTTCACGGTATCCTGAATTTAGCAGGGATTAAAGAAAAGGTATTTGATTAATGACGGAATACTAACTTCCTTAGTCATTTAGCTACTGCTCTATTTCGATAATGAATACACCGAGTAAAATGTCAAAGATTGACGGCTAACGAGACGCATGCAGCAAACACTGGACCCCGCCACACAACCTGGCTAGCGCCAGAACGTGCGTCAGCCTCAAGTGTTCCTGATGCGCGATGTTAGTCGTCTCATCAAACCTTTTTCGTATGGAAAAACTATTTAATTTAGTGAAATGCTAAGCTACAGCCAAGAAATGAAATCGTCCGAAAATAGATCATGTACAAAATACATAAAGTAACCATTGAGCAGTTTTGGAATAGGACACGCGTAGAGTGCGCCTTTAATGATCACGTTAATATTGTTATTGGTAAAAATGGTACTGGAAAAACGACTTTTATGAATATTTTGTTTGCTGCATTGACAGTTAATGTCGATGAGCTAGCAATGAATGATTTTGAAGAAATAGAAATAAGCCTTAGAAATAAATCCAGCAAGAGAATAATTAAAGTAAAAAAACAAGACCAATTTGATGGGCCGTTTCAAATTTACGAGTATCAACTTTCTAAGAAGAAGTTTATTGTCAGGCATGTTCCAGTTGATGATCAAAGGTATCTTTCTAGCGCGCGACGACGAACTCTTATGGAGGCTGACGAACTTAAAGAAATTTTGCGCGAACTTGTATCCGTTTCCTCTATATCGGTATACCGACTACGAAGCGGTGACGAGCAAGAACCGAGACAAAAGCACGGATCTCAAATACTAACTCCGGTGGATTCGCGTCTTTCAATGCTTCTTCGTCAGCTTACCCAATATCAACTTCAACTATCCCAAAAGGCTAGAGAAATTGCGACTCAACTTCAAAAAGACGTACTTGCGTCAATTCTATATAGCAAAGATGATGAAAATGAGTTGGGCTATTCTTTGAGTTTTAACAAATTAGCAGAACGGGATAGCCTTATTGCAGCGTATTCCCAGCTCAATGCGATAGATACTAATATTGAAAAGAAAATTGATTTTCATGTAAACGCGATTGACGAAACTGTTTCATCCATCAGTAAACGAACAAAATTCGATGAGATTGATATCAGTTCTCTCGAAGCACTTCGGAAAACAAAAAAAATAATAGCAATGTCGCTCCAGGCTGAAGAAGAAACCTCAAAGATATACTCACAACTTTCACTATTTAATGAACTTGTGGCATCTTTCATAACCGATAAGTTTTTTGAGGTAGGCCCGAACACGCTCAAAATTTCGAACGAGCACGGCGAGATAGAACATCAGAAACTCTCTTCTGGTGAAAAACAGCTATTAATACTGATGATAGAAACTCTGTTGCAACGTCAAGCCCAACATGTATTTTTAGCTGACGAACCCGAGATATCACTACATATAGAATGGCAAAGAAAAATAATCCCCGCTGTTCGTAAATTGAATCCAAATGCACAGGTCATAGTTGCAACTCACTCACCTGAAGTTGCCGCTCCTTTTAAGGATGACATTATTAATATGAAGGACATTGCTAATGGATGAGCTCGAGTACTCGCCTGATGCCGTAGACGTACTAAACCAGTTTCACGAAGTGAATATCGTTGTTTTAGTTGAAGGGGATAGTGATATATTTTTTTGGAAGTACCTATTTGAGACATTTTACGAAAAGCCCGTAAAAATCAGAGACGTTGGAGGAAAACCTAATCTCATAAAGTACATAGAAGAACTTTCGATAACAGAACGTAACTATTATGTTGCAATGGACAGTGACTATGACTATCTTTTTCATACCCATGGTCACAACAAAGTCTTATGTACTCTTGGACACTCTATAGAAAATTCACTTATATGTGGGCACACATTATCCCAAGTTATTCAATCGTATGCACTTGTTGACATTGACAATATTAAACCTGATGAATGCTGGAGCTGGATCGAAGAAGAAACAGCAAAACTAAAAGAACTTATCTGTTTTGAAATAGACAACAACAATTCAAAACATGGCAAGACGGTTCTTGGTGATAATTCAGCACGGCACCATGAAAATTCCTCAAGCCCGTTGCTCTGCCAGCAAAAACTCAGTGAGCACGCACAAAACTTAGGATTAGAACCTAGGGAAGAAATCATTTCCAATATTGATAAAGAAATCGATGCCGGCATGTCACCAAAAGACCTAGTCAGAGGACACTACCTCTTTACGATGTGCCTCCGATATATTAAGCATTCAGTACAAAGACTACGAAAAAATATATCGTTGTCAAAAGATGCATTGTTTGGTGCATTGCTCGTTGCTTTCAAACTTATATTTTCAGAAAACCACGACCACTATCATTACTACAAGTCTGAATTTCAAAAAATAAATTGATTTCGTTACGTTGCATCTAACATCGACGTCTAACTAATCCATGCAGCTGACAGTGGACAAGTATTCGGAACGTAGGCTTCGCCTACAACCCGCTCACTTGTCAACTGCGGCTGATGGAAAATGTTGAGGCTGTAGAAAAACCCATTCCACACTGTGTTTGTCGGTAAAATTGCTACATCGCTAAGTGGGAGCAGCTCATGCCTCGGTTCATTCCCTATAACTACCAACAAGACACGATGGTCGTTATTAATTTCAATGA
>CALKXC010000402.1 GCA_938004025.1 uncultured Leucothrix sp.
GATCTCCATTAGGTCTTTTTCAGGGCCGTGCTGTTGCATGTGACTTATCAGAAATTCTTCGCCCGTATGGCCATCTCCTTCCTTAATTAGGTGAAAGAAGATGTCATTGACGACTTGTTTTGGCAGTTTCATCTTTCGATCAAGTGGCATTAATAAAGCCAGACCTTCACCTTTTAAATCCGCTTGAGCCATGCGAATGATTTGCTGTTGATAATTAGGCTCATTGGTTTTTTCATGCATCCATTTCCAAAGTTGCATGGCTAGCTTGTCATTACCTTGAGTTTCTTCAAGATAGGCCCAGCGTTCACGAAGTTTATAGTCTTTCGGTGCTAGTTTAATTGCTCGTTTTACGTACTTCGTCGCGTCTTCATAGTTTACATCGATGGTTTCAATATCAGATCGCGCGGTCAGCGCATCAATGGAGTTTGGTTGGTTTTTTAAATAGCGCTGATTCCAGCGCCTTGCTGTTGATATCTCTTTTTGCAGAATCGCAAGCTCGGTTCCTTTCTTAAGTAGATCGATGCTATTGGGGTTAGCGTCAATCATCGGGCTAATTAGTGCTAAGGCTTCTTCAGGTTGCTCATCTTTAACGTATATTTCAATCATACGTTGATTGATAGACCATTGATCGCTGCCGGTTGAAGTTAATGCATGAGCTTGTTTGAGGTAGTTGACAGCCTTGTTATAAGATTTTGTCTCAGCTGCCCAATGGGCTGCTTTTTCTAACCAGCCCTGTGCATTCTCTGGTTTATCTTTTTTGGCAAGATAGGCAAATATGTCACTAGCACTTTCAGGTAAGCCTGCTTCAAGACTTGAGTTAGCCAATAAGGTTAGCGCTTTGATAGAACGAGGAGGTTGATATTTCGCTTCATCTAGAAAGTGTTTAACTTCCTTCACCTGGCCCGCTTTGGTCGCTGCTTTTAGCCAAGCATAAGTATAGGCATTGTAACGCTCACTTCCATTAACCAGCTGACTAGCCTGTTTGAATGCTCTGGCGGCACTCACAGGGTCACCAGCATGACCAGACCAACGTGCCGCTTCGGCAAGCCATCTTGCTTCTCTAACAGGGTCAATTTCTGCAAGGCGGAAATAAATTTTAACGGCCTGTGGTAGCAACCTAAAATTCGTACTAGCCTTGGCTAGTGCCACCAGTTCCTTAGCCGTAAGATTTTGGTAATCCTCTAAGTCTTGTAAATGCTTTCGAACATCTAACTGAGTATTAGTAAAGTCTTCTCCAGAGGCTGATGCAGTGTAGTAAGCATCAAGATAGTTACGTAACTGGATGGTCGAGAGTTGCTTTTTCTGCTTGTTGTTTAGTGTTGAAAGATTTAACTTTTGATTGAGCAATACACTTGATTGTTTCCAAAGCCCCTTCTTAGTCAGCTGAGAAGAAAACTTCAATACGTCGTTATTTGCAATGTCTGGGCTTCGTAGCATTTCATGATATTCCGCCAACAAACGACTGGAGAACTGTTCTTTCAAAGTGCTAGGTTCTTGGGTTTCCAGAAAGTTAGCGGATTTCCAAGGAAAAAGTAGCAATAGAAAGCCAATTAGCACAGCGGTAATTAACACCAACACTGGTAGGTTAAAAAGCTTTGGATTAGAGCTTGTATTCATGGCTTTGGCCTATTGTTGCAGAGCTGCTTGAGAATTCATGGGGTATATCTTTATGCCTTCGAGCTGCTGACGACGTAGCCAGTTTTTATATATATCAAATTGTTTCTTGTAAGGTTGAGCAGTGACAATTCCGCGGTACCGGCCAATTAGATGACCCTGTGGAAGTCCAAGTTGGATGTCATGAACGTCAAGTAATAAGCCTTTTTGTGCAAGCTTATTTTGCATAGACTTGTATTTTCTGAGTTCTAAAGGTCGATGTGTTTCTGTTTTACTGTCAGTCAGTAATAGTAGTTTTTTTAGCTTGGGCTTGAACTGACTGACACCAACCATATCCAGCGCGGGTATCGAAATCCAAGGAATAAACCCTTCGCGAGTAATCCTATTCGCAACAGCTTGGGCTTTTTGGCGCTCTCTTGGTTCCATGTAATCGATAATAATGATGTCGACAGCAAGCTTTTTCTTCACTTTATGAAGTTCCTTAAGCAGCCATTCTTGATCATCCTTTTTTGTTTCTTTGTAAACCTTCAGCCCATTATCCCAGCTTGCAAAAAGTGATTCGGCGGCAACAGCTTCAAGCATATGGCCGATTGAAGGAAGAACCTCAAAACCACGGTTGGCAATCAGGCGCATCTCAGGATAACGTTGATTTATTTTTTGCAGTAGAACAGCCAAAGCCTTTGTCTGTCTTTTACGCTGTGAATCACTGTTGGCAAACAACTTGAAACTATCCATCGTATCGATGAATAAGCCGCGATATCCTGCGTTCCACAAAGGGTCAACAATTGATTCAAGCAGGAATTCTTGCCACCCAGGTGAGGATAAATCCATCACTTTGCTGTCCCAGACGCGATTATCTCCAAGCACCCAATTGGATTGAATTTTGTTAAACCACTTTCGCGTAGGTGATACTTCACCAATACTAAAATAAGCAAAAACATCTCCACCCATTGCACGTAATGCATCTAGTTCTAGAGGTTTCACATTGTCTGCTTCAACGATAATACGGCTATACTGTGCCAACACGTCGGTGGGTAGGTTTGGACCATAAAACACCGCGGTGCTCTTGCGAGAATCTAGTTTCGCAAAGCTTAAAGATGTTAATGTCATGAGCATTACTAGTGCCCAGACTAAGCTGATAATGTATCGAGTCACGGGGGGTGATCTCCTGCATTTTTTCCATTATTTTAATTGGCTTTTCTTGCACGATTATGGAGTCTATAAGTGAACTTGCACGTGAATGATGGCTGAACGAATTTAAACTAGTGATGAAGTGATGATCAAATGAATAGCGGTGGTTTTATTGCGATGAAATGCAAAAGAAGCTTTATTAAAATTGCGGGAATATGAAATGAGTTTGTTAGAGGTTGAGGGCTTAGAAAAGTCTTTTGTAGGCCCAGAAGGAAGCGTTTGTGTTTTAGACGGGGTGAGCTTTAGTTTAAATCAAGGTGAGTCTGTCGCATTGCGAGGGGAGAGCGGTAGTGGAAAAAGTACCCTGTTGCACCTTGTAGCAGGCTTAGATAATGCAAACGGTGGCGTCATTCTATTTGAAGGTCAACCCATTCATGACTTGGTGATGGCAAAGCGAGCAGCACTTCGTCGAGAGAAAATGAGTTTGGTGTTTCAGCAGTTTCATCTTATTTCAACGTTAAAAGTTCAGGATAACTTACGCTTTCAGGCAAACCTGTGTCAGCGATTGGATTTGAATTTTGAGCAGTTATTAATTGAAAATCTAGGGCTCCAGGATCAACTTCATAAATATCCACATCAATTATCTGGTGGTCAGCAGCAGCGAGTAGCAATTGCACGCGCTTTATTGCATCGCCCAGCACTAGTGCTTGCCGATGAGCCAACGGGTAACCTAGATGAGCAAAGCAGCTTGCAAGTGATGGAGCTGTTCCGAGATTTGGTTAAGCAAACAGGTAGCGCGCTTTTGATGGTGACGCATAGTCGAGAAATGGCTGCTTTCTTAGATCAGCAATGGTGGTTGCAGCAAGGTAAATTAAGCGTGCTTGCTGCTGATGCTGTTAAGGTTAAGCCGAGCTGATGATCCAGTTAAGATACACGCTTCAAGCGTTATTTAGCCATTATTGGCGTCACCCTTGGCAGGCTCTTTTTTTGTTAAGCGGGCTTATTGCGGGTGTTGCCCTGTGGTCTGCTGTGCAGGTGATTAATGGCCATGCACGTGCAAGTTATTCTGAGGCAGATACCTTATTAGGTGCGCAGATGACTTATACTATTCGCTCAAGTGAAGAAGGTATTCGCCATGAGGATTATATTGCGTTAAGGCGTCAAGGTTGGTCAAAGGTCTACCCGGTTCTAGAGGGAAGAGTCCAAGCGGTAAATGGCCAACTAATCCCTGTGATAGCCACCGATTTGTTTGCAATACCGGGGAATCAAAGTTTAGATCAAATGGATGTCGGTGGCTCTGATTCTGGCTGGTTGG
>CALKXC010000403.1 GCA_938004025.1 uncultured Leucothrix sp.
GTTAATGATACGGCAACTGAGGTAGGCGTTATTTCGTTTGACGCATCAGTCCCATTCACTATCACTGAGTCCCCTACTTTTATTCGTATACGTTGGTCAACCTCACCAGGTCTTCCTCCAGAAGGTCCCGCAACCGATGGTGAAACAGAGGATTACCAAGTATCTACCTCGGGTACACCACTATCTTGCGACATGAATGATTTAGGTCATGGGCTGTACTCGACGAGTGGAGTTTCAACTAATTCGCATGCATTGAGCTCTGAAACGCTTATTTTTCAAGCGGCATTTGACAATGAAAGTTGGCAGGGCGAAATTAACGCATTCAAACTCAAAACCAGAGACGCAGACGGCAACGTCAAAGCAAAGGTATGGTCTGCAAGCAACACCATGCAAAGAAGTGGACGCGATGTTTTCACTTACAAACCTGATGATTCCGTTGGAATACCGCTAAATTGGAAGCAGCTGCAGCGTAGCCAAAAGCTCGCCCTTCGTGCTGGTCAAAAAGCGTCGATGGGAAAAGCAAGGTTAGCTTGGGTGAAAGGAAGTGACGCCAATGAAAGCCTTAATGGCCCGCTAAGAATGCGTGAGAACATATTAGGTGACATTGTTCACTCTAACCTTAATCTGCGTGGCCGTTACACTAACTTTGGGTACAAACGACTTGAAGGAGAAGAAGGTACCAAGTACCCGAATTTCCTAGTGGAAAAGCGCAATACTGAAGACACCCTTTTTGTCGGCGCTAATGACGGTATGCTTCATGCATTTGATGCAAAAGATGGTGAGGAATTGTTTTCTTACATTCCTAATGAAGTGCTGCCTAAAATCGCTAAAATAAGTAGCCCGAAATACGGTTGTGACGCGCTTGACTGCTTGCCGCATGAGTATTTGGTTGATGGTAAATCAAGCGTGGCCGATGCCTACTTTAATAACGAGTGGCATAACGTGCTTCTTGGTACGCTAGGTCTAGGTGGTAAAGCGGTTTATGCGCTTGATGTTACTGATCCTAAATCATTTACAGCAAAAGACGTGCTGTGGGAAATTTCAGCGGATCAGGCACCTGACAATCAGGAAATTTATGAAGAATTGATGGGCTTAAGCGTCCCTGAGCCAGTCATTGTCAGAATGAAAAATGGCCAATGGGCAGCAATTGTTGCTAATGGGTATGAAAGCCTGAGTGACCGTGCCGCCCTATTTATTATCGATATCGAAACGGGCAAGCTGATCAAGTCTATCGATACTGGCGTGGGTTCAGCCACTGCAAAGAATGGCTTGTCTTCGCCCACGGCAGTTGATAGTGATGGAGACTATATTACTGACGTTATTTATGCCGGAGATCTTCAAGGGCATATGTGGGCATTTGATGTCAGCAGCAGCAATCCTGAAGAGTGGGGAAGCAAGTTCGGAGTACCTGTAGTGGTTCGTACAGCCAGAACGCTGAAGCTTTCTTCATCGCTTGTCGCGGCAGATGATGATGATGAGCCTGTGCCAGTGGAAACGATAGAAACAAGAACGCGTACTTCTTCTAATAAACCCACTCCAATGTTTAGATCTTGCATGGATTCTGCTTGTTTGAGACCTAAGCCTATTACGGCAAAGCCACAAGTGGGCAGAAACCCTGCGGGTGGGTTAATGGTCTATTTTGGCACCGGAAAGTATACCGATTTAGGTGACAACTTTAAGACTAACCAAGATGGTCACTACGACACGTTCTATGGCTTACATGATAATGATCAACTCACTGACAAAAACAAGCTTGTAGAGCAAACGATTATGCATGAGGTAGAAACGGGTTCTGGCATGAAGAGCCGAATTACTTCAATTAATCCTGTTAACTATCCTGAACATCAAGGCTGGTTCATGAATTTATTAACCCCTCCAGACAATGGCACTGATGGGGAGCAGGTTATCTCACAGGCCCTGCTGCGTGAGGGCCGATTAATTTTTGTGACGCTATCGCCTTCGCAAAGCGAATGTGCATGGGACGGCAGTAGTTGGGTTATGGAGCTCAATGCGCTCGATGGAAATCGCTTATCGGTTGCGCCAATCGACATGAATAACGATAAGGAATTTACTAACGAGGACAGCTTTAATTACAACGGGAAGGAAACGATTATTTCTGGTGTAAAGAAAGAATCAGTCGGCATGTTGTTTGAGCCACCCGCCATTATCACGCATAGCACACGTATCGAAGGGAAGTACTTGACCGGAACGGGTGGCACCATCGAAATGCTGCGTGAATCTAACAGTCGTTTCTCCGGCCGTATGTCTTGGAAGAAATTAAGGTAAATATGAAACTTAAGCAGAACGGATTTACGTTAGTTGAGCTCCTGATGACCCTATCAATTGCTGTCATATTGATGGCAACGGTGACGCCTGGGCTGATTTCATTGCTGCGAGATAATCAAATGACGGCTCTGCACAATGATTTAATGTCTGATTTGGCGATAACGCGAAGCACCGCCGTAACTCGCGGAAATAACGCGACGTTATGTCCTAGTAATACCTCAGGAAATCAGTGTTTAAAGAAAGCGCAAATCTGGAGCTATGGATGGTTGGTATTTGATGATTTAGATAACGATGGAACTATTGATACTAATGAAACGATTCTTGCCACGAAAAACAAATTGTCCAGTCGCCTTAAGATGATTGGAAATACGGACCGAATTACTTTTGACCCTGAGGGTTCAGCCTATGGGTTTTCAGCACAGTTTGCATTTTGTGATAGTCGAGGTGAAGAAGGTAAAAGAGGCATGATCGTTTCAAACTCTGGCCGGAGTCGAGTCGCAGAACCTTATGAAATAAATGTGCGTTGCCCATGAATCGATCTAATCACAATAAAAACAATGGATTTACACTTTTCGAAGTCTTAATTGCTGT
>CALKXC010000404.1 GCA_938004025.1 uncultured Leucothrix sp.
CTCAGCCATTGCGCCTAAACTTTTGACCGCTCTAGGGTTATATGACTGTTTCGCAATTCGCGAGATACTTGCTAGGTCAGCACCCTTACTCAAACGTAAAAATTGCTGCCAATCAAATACTTTAGCACCTACTCGCATCAGTTCGTCTCGAAAGCTTCGAGTCAGTCGATTCATTCGTGCGGCAATTTTAAGTGTTGATGCGCCGGCCTTTGCAGGTGCAGCGACGCCTCCAGAGCCAATGGTTACAGCCGTCAAACCCACACCGATACCTGCTAGCGTCGTAATGAGTTGATTGACCGGCTGACCTTGCTGATACAGGCCATACTGCTCGCTTAAATCTCTTAAATCACCCACCACGGTAAAGTCAGCAGCAAGTGCTCCTGCAAACCCCGATGCATCGTCCCCTTTTCCTGACAGGAATCCATCAGCAAAACCCGTGACCTGCTTGCTCATGCGTGATGCTGGAGTATCGTACTTGTCTAAATAGTTTTGATAGGTGGGATAATCTAGGGGGTGTTGGTATTCTTTTCCAATCGCTATTAGGGAGCGCGCTTCGTCGTAAGACTCAGCTCTAAGCGCAGTTTCTACAGACTGCTTAAGAAACTCAGGATCAACACGATTGCTAAGCATCGCTTCAACATCAGGAGCCTCCAGATCATATTCCCAATGATCGGCAATATTGAAAATAGCGTAGACAAACCCTGCTAGCCAAACAAGCAGTAGACACTGCCGAAAAAAAGATAACATATTAATTAGAAGCGCTGAGGAACTAAAAGTTCATCATCTCACCATTCAAGTGGACTGCTTTTTCATATAATCGTCACGAACCGCTTTTGCATGAGTGAACGTTTCCATTATGCCATCGCTGTCCGCATCTGAAACTTGTTGATGCAATATTTGTAAATTCGCCTGAAATTCTTCCATCGATGCCAAGATCGCATCACGGTTTTCTAAACAAATATCCCGCCACATTACCGGATCACTTGATGCGATACGCGTGAAATCACGAAAACCACCTGCGGCGTAGTGAAAGATTGCATCCGATGCATCAGAATGCGATAGCGTATCAACTAGGGAGTAAGCCAACACATGAGGGAGATGACTAGTGGCAGCCAACACTTGGTCATGCTTTTCCACTTCCATACTTTCTACGTCTGCGCCTGTGGCTTGCCACATCGCGATAACGCGCTGCTCAGCAGCTGCATCTGTTTCAGGCAGGGGTGTTACAATGACTTTATGGTCAACATATAAATCAACAATCGCCGCTTCAACGCCACTCTTTTCACGGCCGGCAATCGGATGAGCTGGCACAAAATACGGTGGAATTTCCCCAAATACTTCACGGGCAGCTGCAACGACACTCGCTTTCGCACTGCCAGCGTCGGTTACCACAGCGTCAGCTTCTACATGACCTTTAATGGATTGCAAAACACTGCCCATAGCACCCATCGGCACCGCTAAAAGAATCATATCGGCGCCATTTACAGCCTCAATAGGATCTAGGGTGTAATCATCAATGACCCCCAGTTCTTGTGCTTTTTGTAGACTCTCAACGCTTCGACTACACCCAATAATAGTATTGCAATAGTTGGCTTTTTTTAGAGACATCGCCAGCGAACCACCGATCAAACCTACGCCAAATATTACTAATTTTTTTATCATATCAGTCAGTTACATAATCGCTTTGGAGTAAGAACCTAGCACTCGAATGTATTCCGCTTCGGCTTCCAAATCCTTCATTGCTAGCTGCATCTTATCGCTACTAATATGACCATTGAGATCCAAAAAGAAAATATAATCCCACTGCGTATCAAGTGCTGGGCGAGACTCAATACGGGTCATATCTAAGCCGTGGCGCTTTATCGGTTCCAGCAAATGATACAAAGCGCCTGAACGGTTCCTAGTTGAGATCATTAATGAAGTACGATCATTACCACTCGCCGGAATCTCTTCGTTACCAATGACTAAGAAACGAGTCATGTTATTGGGCGAGTCTTCGATATGTGGCGATACAATTTTTAGGTCGTAAAGGTTTGCTGCGTTTTCACCGGCGATTGCCGCCGCATTGCTATCTTCAGCGGCTAATCTAGCGGCTTCAGCGTTACTGGTAACCGCTACTCTTTCAATGCCTGGATAGTTTCTATCCAGCCAGTCGCGGCATTGCATTAGTGACTGCTCATGTGAATAAATGAGCCTAATGTCGTCCATATCACCACTAACATGCATTAAATTCTGGTGAATGACCAGCTTTACCTCTCCGCATATTTTAAGCGGTGAATTGATAAAACGATCTAATGTATTGGAAACAATACCGCCAGTAGAGTTTTCAATTGGCACAACCCCATAATCGGCCATGCCAGCTTCAACTTGTCGAAAAACTTCAGGGATCAATCCAAACGGCGCGGTACTAACCGCAGTACCAAAATGCTTGGTCGCGGCCAACTCAGTAAAAGTGCCTGCTGGGCCAAGATAGGCCACTTTAATTTGCTGTTCTAGTGCTAGGCAAGAAGAAATGATTTCTCGATAAATTGCAGAAATCCTTTCATTAGCCAGCGGGCCGGGGTTAATTTCAGTCACGCGACGTAAAATCTGAGCTTCTCTTTCTGGGCGATAAAACTTAATGTCTTTCTCGCCGGCTTCACGTTTAGCGACTGCCACTTCTTCGGCGCAATTAGCGCGATCACTCAATAGTTGTAGAATCTGTGTATCGATTGAATCAATTCGATCGCGAATACCAACTAACTTCTTCGTCATCGCCTGCTCGGCTTCGATAGCCAGCAGGTCATCTTTGTCACTCATAAACAGCCCGTTTTATGTTCTTACCAACTAGTCATCACTCTCAGGAGACGCTGCATCCGAGGCATTTGACTGATCATCAGAAGCTTTGCTCAAATCAGTATCATCATCAGAAGATTCAGCAGCAACGATAGGATTACCTTCTTCGTCTAACTCCTCGTCGTCGCCTTCCATTTTCGCGATACGCTCTATCTGAGTGAGTCGCTCTCCCTTACCGAGTTTGATTAACCTTACACCCTGCGTATTTCGACCGGTGACAGAAACATCTTTAACAGCAGTTCTTACTAAGACTCCACCATCAGAAATCATCATGATTTCATCATCATCGATTACTTGAACCGCGCCAATTGCATCACCGTTACGCTCCGATGTTTGAATGGCTATCACACCAGAACCGCCACGTTTTTGAGGCGAGAATTGGTCAACTTCAGTTCGCTTACC
>CALKXC010000405.1 GCA_938004025.1 uncultured Leucothrix sp.
TCGATTGCACCTTGTGGCTGTTCACTGCCTTCCGGTCTGTTGATCATGATGCTCTGAGTGTTGGTGTTGAGTTGATAGTCTTGTGAGTCAGCGGTACCAGTAATGGTGAACGGTATGCTGACTGGGTAGTCAGGTGCTGCGCCATTGAGCGCAATGCTTACACTAGCGGTTTGTCCTTCTCCTAGTGTTTGGTTAATCATAAAAGAAGCTTTTGGAAGCACATCTAACTGCTGAGTTGCGATGCCTTTATTGCCGGCACTGTCAGTAGCAACCCAAGTCAAGATATGCCTACCAGGACGCAGCAGCACCATCGATTTATTGGCACGGTAAACTGGCTCTAATGCATTTATACTTTCAAGCTCAATGGTTAAGCTTCCGTCCGTTTCATCATTCGCAGTGCCTTGTTGTTTTAACGCCGCGATAGCAAAACGCGTCTTGTAACCTTTAGACGCCAAAGAAAGATCCTTGGGGGCTGTGACAACCGGCGCGGTGGTATCGGCAGGGTCAACTAGGGTGGTTGAACTAAAGGTCGCGTTCAGTTCGCCAATGTTGATTTGCGTTTGTGTGTTTGTACTAAAACTTTCCGATGCTGTATGCCTGACTTTGACTAAGTCGCCATTCGCTACGGTTCCAGTCGAGTCAGTAAATGATCCATTGTTGACACTGAATTCGCCGTTACTCACGGTAATGGCTACGGTGCTTTCGATTCCCGTTACTGTAATGGCTGAGGAAGTAATAATCGAACCGAGTGCTACATCTTGCTGACTAGCAAAGTTAAATGCGTCTGGAGTGATATCAGCAGCGCGTGTTGTAGAAGTGAACGTTGCACTGATACCTCCGATATGCAAAGTGGTACTTGTAGCTGTTGCATAATCACGAGAACTGTTATGTCGTACGGTGACTAACTGGCCATTTGTGACAGTGCCCGTCGCGCTTGTATAAGCTGCACCATCGATACTATATTCACCGCCAGTGACACTAATGCCCGTCGCACGATTGATTCCACCAACGGTGATGGAAGAGGATAGCTGTTGTGTATCTAAGGATGCCTCGGTTTTTGCACTAAAGTTAAACGCGTCCGGTACTAAATCGGGTGCAGCCGTGTATTCGGCCCAAGCGGATTTCAAATGATTGAGCATGACGTCACGATGATCACGTCGAACCTCATAACTTTGCTCGAGGTGGAGAAAACGTTCTGAGGCAGTAGCCGCGCTGCTGTTACAGACATCATTAGAGCCGTTGGTATACCGGCCGTTAGTGTTTAAGGTGCCACCAAGTGAAGTGCTATAGATATCCATTACATCGGTATGAAGGGTGGGACTATAAATACAGCTTCGAATGCTGCCGGCTTCACTAATTGTGTTGTGGAGTTGATGCATAAAGCTATGATGGTTCAGTGGTTCGGTATCACCGACGCCAGTGCTCATATTCACCAGCAATGGGTTTTGATTGACATCGCACTGTGACCAGAGCTTCTGCCGAGTCTCACTACCGAATCCATGCAGTTCAATAAACAGGGTTTCATCACTCAAATCTGAAATTGCTTGGTGTACCTGCTGGAAGTGATGATTGACATTGTGAGAGGCGTCACTTTCACGGAAATCTGCCTGACATGCACTAGTCTGTACTGAGCTATTACGATGAGTACCGGACAGTAAAAGGTATCGTGCATTCATACCAAAGTAGGTTGTAATTCCCTCTACATCAGTATTGGTGTCATTAGCGGGGTGTGGCACTTGAATGGCAATATTCTCCCCCTGAGGGTTAAAGACATAGGTACCCCCCAAAGCACGGTAAGTATCTTCAGCCAGACTCTGCCAGCCGATATGTAAAACATAAAAGCGCTTTGCTGTTCCAGTACTAGTATCGTCAAAGGCTATGAGGTAAGCCCCCAAGTGATGTGCTTTTTCACGTGCTTCAGCGTATTTCCCTTCACTCATTAATTGAACGATTTCTTGAGTTAGCATTAGCTTGGCACCCGTCGGTGCTTCCCAAAGATTGTCGTTTGCTGTTCCGACATCTTGCAGCTGAAGATAATCTGAAAGGTTACCGCTCATGGTTTCTTCAAAGAGAGGCGTAACATAGGAAATACGGAGCCTCCAACTATCGGCTAAATTACCGGTAGGGCGTGGAATGCTGAAGGCATAATCAATTGTGCCTGACGCGTTCTGATAACCCTGATAATAGCTATTTGCTGTGGCAGCATTAACCTCTAGTGCAATCCATTGCTCATTGATATAACGCTCAATGTTTATTGCCTTGCCTACCACTGCATTCTTGATAGTGACAGGAACGTGGCCTAGCCCTCCGGCTTGAATCGTTAAATCTGCAATAACTGAAGGCCCGGTTTGATCAGCTAGTACCTCGATAGGAAAAGTCTTGATTAATGAGCCTTTATTCGCTGTTACCTGTAGCAGGTGGTTATAACGATACTCGTCAAATACCGCTTCCCATGGTTGAGTATAGGTGGCCAATCGTTCACTAAATTCAGTATCAGCGCCCCAATAATTGGCGGGATCTTTTGGCGGTAGGACAAACTCAAACTCACCTGTGATCACGTCACCGGCTTTGAAGGACTGGGTAACTGTTTCTCCTGCCAGATCAAATAGCATTTTGTCTGA
>CALKXC010000406.1 GCA_938004025.1 uncultured Leucothrix sp.
AATGAATATTCCTTTTCTTAATAAAAATGAAATTTAATTTCTAAGATGTTAGTATCAAGAGGTAAATTACCGACGGGATAATGCTATGCGCCAATCAAATGCCTCCTCTGCGTCCAAGCAAGCCGATGATCGTCTTTTGCCTGATAGTGTAGATGTCCTGCACTCCTTAATAGCTGAGCAACAAGAACAACTGAGTGCACGTTTGAAACTGGTTGCCGTTTATTTAGTTGAACACCCGCAACAGGTGGCTTTCAGCACGCTTGCCGAAATCGCAAAAGCCGCAGGAGTGCATGCTTCAACTCTCGTTCGTTTTGCCAACCACTTTGGCTTTGGGGGCTTTTCAGAGCTTCAACGCCTCTATAAAAACCAGCTCTTACAACATCCCGGAAATTATAGAGAACGTATCAGCCAACTTAAAAAAGCCGGCGTTGAAAGCGCAGACTCAAGTCCTGATCGCCTGCTGCATGAATTTATCGATGGAAATCAGCTCGCGTTATCTTTATTACAAGAACAAATTTCACCCGAGCTATTAAACGCTACGGTTGAAACCCTACTTAATGCCAACGAAGTATTCATTTGCGGAATACGTCGAGTCTATCCTGTAGCAACCTTCTTGAACTATACACTAAGCCAGATGGACGTTCGCTGCTCTTTAATCGATGGTCAAGGTAGTATGCAAACCGAGCAAGGGAAATGGATGAATCAACAATCCGTGCTGATTGCCATCACCTTTAATCCCTATGGAAAAATCCCTAGGGAAACCGTTGAACTTGCTAAAGAACAAGGTGCGAAAATCATTCTTATTACTGACAGTGAGTTATGTCCACTGGCACCGCTAGTAGATCATTTGTTTATTGTGCGTGAGGCCGAGGTACGTGCATTTAGATCGCTCAACTCTACTTTGTGTCTTGCGCAAACTATATGTGTTGCACTTGGTTATCGTAAGCAAGACAATGAATCTAAGTAGCATAGCGGCTATATAACATTTGCAGCATGGCGATCTCGTCAGTCTCAGGCACGCACCACCTATCTATCCCCAAATCACTCAATACCTGCACTCCCTGTGCGTCACTTTGTAAATCAAGGAATGCATCGGTTATGGACTCTTGCAATGCAGCAAAAACAGGTGAAAGTAACAATATGTGATAAGCCATACCGGTGTCGCTCTCTTCTAACAAATGCGTTCCTACTCGACTAAGAGGAGACAACAATCGATATTTGTTTTTTTGCATAAACAACATATCGACATTCTCATCTAAAAGTCGTCGCATTGCGGTGAGTTGGTTGCCTGTAAATTGATAGTTGAGGGTTGATGAGTCCAAGTCATATTCATCGCAAAAAAAGCGTCCCAACAAAAACACAAAGCTCGATTGGGTTGAGGTAGCAACGGATGCGCCAGAAAAATCAGTTATCGACTTTTTTCTATCCCCATGCCTCACCACGATGCTCACTTCAACATTATCATTCGCAGGTCGTGCAAGAGGGATATAATGATGCTTAGTCATCAAGGCGCAGGCATCAAACGGCTTTGCAAAAACCAGCGCATTGTTATGGAACTCATTTGCCGAACCTAATTGATTGATATCGATAGAAATAGGCTTATTTAGACGACGTTGCAATAAAGTATTTAAGAAATACCAACCGCTCAATTGTTGGTTGCTTTGTAAACTGACCGAGAAAGTCATTTTATCATTAAAGCTGAGACTGCTTGCAGGTGCTTCAACTGAAAGCGAATCAGCCTCAGTAGGCACATTTCTCTTGATGCGCCTAAACTGTGTAGAACGTTTCTGAGAAGCACCCCGTTCTTTTGTTAGATCGGAATCTTTCGATATTTCAAGTGGCGCGTCAGATCCAAAATAACGGTTCAAGCCAGTCATTTTGAACAACATGCTCACCATCCGGTTTAGATTAATTGCTTCAGTTTTTATATCGGCTAGCTTCCATGCTTCTAAGCGGCGCATTAACTGAGCAAGCCCCATGGAGTTAACACGCTCAACTCCTGCAAAATCCAATATAACTTTATGCTCATCGGGCACCACTGCCAATGCATCCAACACGGTACCTGCCGTAACATCAACATCGCCCAATAAAACGAGTTGTACCGTTTTAGTTTCAGTATCAATCTGGCTTTCTATCTTTAAACTCACTGGCTGATTCATGCCGCCACCTCCACATCTTGTGCAGAAACCGCAGCAATCGTTTCATTCAACTCAGAGTGATATAAAAACTGGAAACTACTATTAGAATCATATTTTGGCTTTTCTTTTAATGACCATAACAGCGTGACCTGCGTTTTTTGGTTGGGCAATACTCGTATCTGCAAGTAGTCACTAAACCGCCACATCAGGTACATACCGGTTCCACCCACCCCTGCTTTCATCCCACCTTCATCGGATGTGTTAAGCAGAATCCTGTTTAAGAAAGTCGACGGGGTTAAGGTGCCCCAATTATCAGTCAAAGACATTCCAAATATTTCATCATTTTGCTTAAGGGTAAGGCGAACTCCTTCATAGCTAGCCACAATGCGTTCATCGCCTTTACTAAACAATGCATTGGCTGAACGATCCCTTGGCGCACCATACAAACTATTTTCGATTAATTCGTCAGCCATCATAGAAACAACATCGACAAACCCCTCAGGTAATGAAGCACTGTTTTCAGATAACACATCGCTTAAATAACCAAGATACTTTTGCTTGTCATCACTGTGGGCAAACTCCCACTGCTTTTTAAGCACAGGGTCTTTAACCCATTGATCAATATCATCTCCTTCTGTGATATCTAGCTGATTCAGAAGATTACTCCA
>CALKXC010000407.1 GCA_938004025.1 uncultured Leucothrix sp.
AACTGAAGAACGCGGCATACTGATTCTATTGAAAGGTAATGGAAAAGGAAAAAGTAGCTCAGCGCTTGGAACAATGGCAAGAAGCGTGGGGCACGGAAAAAAGTGTGGCGTGATCCAGTTCATCAAAGGACGCGATGTCACGGGAGAATTTTTGTTTTTCAAAGACCACCCAATGATAGATTGGCACGTTATGGGGCACGGTTTTACTTGGGAAACACAGGATCATAATGAAGACACACAAGCTGCTGAAAAGGCTTGGGCTATCGCAGTAGACATGTTGAATAATCCAGAATATGGATTGATTGTATTTGACGAAATGAGCTATCCACTCAAGTATAAAAACCTCGCGATCGAGCCTGTGATCGAAGCTTTGCAGTCTCGTCCGGAGATGCAAAATGTGATTATTACAGGCCGCACGATGCCTAAAGAATTGGAAGAAATTGCTGATACCATTAGTGAAGTTCGAGATGAGCGCCACGCATTTCGTTTAGGTGTTAAGGCTCAAGCTGGAATCGAGTTTTAATCCTGAGTAATCACCCCAGATTGCTTCAGAACTGATCGTTCGGGTTGCCAAATAGCGTGGTGACCTGAACGATAAATTGTCTCAAGAAACGCTTTTGAAACACCCCGCCCTGAGAAATATTGACGATCCTTTTCTTGCTCGTCCTCAGCCTGTTTAACTTGCAGCGGGTGTTGTTTTTGAAATTCATACTGATGAAAACCAAGCCTTCCATTATCGCCAAGCGCTCTGTTGTTACCCGCCATAAAAGCAACCGTACAGGCTGAGTTACACACCCCTTCGACATGTGTATCTAATTGGTTTTTCTCGATAGTAAATGCAAGCGCACGCGCGGCATAAATCAGACCACCACTGCTATCCAACTCGATCGTTGTGATTTTTGCATTTCGTTTTAGCAAGGTTTGCAAGTCACTGTTCAGATCAAAATCGAAATCACCCTTGAGGTAGACTTTCGTCCCATCTTCACTCAACGCTGGAAGAGGCTTGGTTCTTAGCGATTGCAGCGTGATTTTGGGTGGAGGTCCCACTAATAGATCGACAGTATGCAGCAGCGTTAGCACGGCTGCCACGACAATGGCAGACCAACCTGCCCAATAGACCATTATTTCTCCGGATGCTTTGACGTGTCTTTCGATACATCGCCAAGTGCCAACAACTTGCCAAACAAAAATCACCAAGCTTACAGCCACAATTATTGCGCTGAGAAATGGGTTAGCAGTAAAGGGAATCAAGCCAATGATGAGGCGTAACCCTAGCATCAAAATTAGCAGCGTAATCAGTGGAGAATATTCACCGTGCCATTGCTTTTGCAGCAGTTTTTTAATCGTTTTTGGAAAGCTCACACTCATGAAACAACGTTACCACAGAAACGAACCGACTGATAAACCGCCTCAAGAATGCCTCTGAGCTACTAGCTTTCCGCCTCTGGTTTGCGCTATTTAAATAGTGTACTTTTAAAGGCTCACAAGGAGGGATAACCATGCGCGCATTTGAAGGCATTCGTGTGCTGGACTTTACATATGATGCGAGAATTAGGCGCTATTTATTGATGCACCCCACTAAAAAATGTAAATATTTCTTCGAGTTTAGGTATCATCAGACCCACCTCAAATCAAAGAAGTAATGAGATATGGAAGCAAGTTTCTGGCACAACAAATGGGAAATCAATCAGATTGGTTTTCATCAAGAGATCACAAATCCACTCCTTATCAAGCACCTTGAAAAGCTGGCGCTAGATTTAGGCAGTCGGATATTTATTCCGCTGTGTGGCAAAACGGTTGATATTGCTTGGTTGCTTTCTGAGGGGTATCAAGTCGCCGGGGCGGAGCTTAGTGAAATCGCTATTCAACAATTGTTTGAAGGGCTCGGTGTAACGCCTAAAATAACAAAAGCTGGTGCATTGCTTCATTATCAGGCCGATAACATCGATATGTTTGTTGGTGACATCTTTGACCTGTCGGCAGAAATACTAGGGTCGGTTGATGCGGTATTTGATCGCGCCGCTTTGGTAGCACTGCCACTCGACATGCGTATTTGCTATAGCAAACATTTAGTTGAAATTACGGATACCGCGCCTCAGTTACTCATCTGCTTTGAGTATGATGAAAGCGAAATGAACGGACCTCCTTTCTGCATTATTGCTTCCGAGGTTGAACAGCATTATGCCTCAAGCTATAAACTCAGTTTGCTTGAAGCGCCTAATCTTGAGGGTGGGCTTAAGGGGCGGGTTAAAGCTATTGAAGCGATCTGGCTGTTAGAAAAGAAAAGCACTTAAACCAATGCGTTGACGTAGTCAATGTGATGGCAACATGGATAATAATCATCAAAACACATTACTTCTGCTTATTTGTCTATACTAAGATGTCGCGTATTACATCTTAAGATAAATATTTTCCGTCTATAACAAGGAGTAATAGACATGTCTAAAAAAATAAGCTTTGAAGAGTTTAAAGGGGCTATTGATAGCCGGATGTTGCCTGCTGAGAAAATTGGGGATTACGTTGAGTTAGACCCAGACTCTCCAATACCCAAACTGATATTCAAATCGGACGCCCTTACGGATGAAGCACCTGATGATTATGACGTTGATGAAGAAATCTATCAGCTAACACAGCATTACAAAGACAATGAGTTTGAAAAAGATCGAATCTTTAACTCTCAAGAAGTGACTCGGTCATCAAGAGGGTCAACGACAAGAAGTAGCGGTGGCTCTGCTGTAAGAAGAGGAAGAATTGTCGTCGCTGAAGGTGA
>CALKXC010000408.1 GCA_938004025.1 uncultured Leucothrix sp.
GAAGATCGCCCGAGCTGGATGGGTAAGGTTAATTTCTCGGGATTAAAGCTGAAGGTTATCGGCGCAATCGTTGCGATATCAGCGATTGACATGCTGAAATCCTACATGGAAATTACGACCGAATTAACCGAAGGAGAAATGAACGCCCTGATGTGGAAAGTGATTATTCACATGGCGTTTGTCATATCAGGGGTTATTTTTGCACTCACCGATAAAATTGCAGGCGATACTAAACAGCATTGAAATAAGCCTAACTGTAAAATTCTGCTCGGCGGCGCTATACTTACAAATAGACATCCAAACTCATTGCAAGGATTAGCTCATGGCCACTGCATTACAAACTGAATCTATCAGCTTTGAAGATTACATCGCAGGCGAGCGCGAGGTTGAGGTTCGTAGTGAATATGTTGACGGCCAAGTATACGCAATGGCTGGAGCCAGCGAAACCCACAATACTATTGCTAGCTCCTTAAGCGCAGCGATAGATAATAGCTTGCGAGACAGTTGCCGAGTCTGGCAGTCAGACATGAAAGTAATTGGTGAAAACCAAAGCAAAAACTTCTCCTACTACCCAGACATCATGGCTGCCTGCGGTGAAAATGAAGGAGACCAATACGCTCGTACAAATCCTGTTCTAATTGTTGAAGTTCTTTCTCCCAGCACACAACGTATTGATATGAAAGAAAAATTCGACAATTATAAAAGCATCGAGTCATTACTTGAATACGTCATTGTCTCCCAAGATGTTCCCCTCGTTAGGATTTTCAGACGCCGGAATGCTTGGGGCATGGAGTCTTTCTATGCCGAAGATTCCATCGAATTAGAGTCTGTGGGTTTAACTATCGATGTTGCTCATATCTACAGGCGAGTACGCAAAGAGGTCGGACTAGAAATACCCTCACCGACGACTAACTAATCACAATAAATTTTTGCTATGCGTCAGCGGCGAAGCCATCAGGCGCTTATGCTCGCTCACTTCCATGCGCTCAGGCTCAAATACAGCTTGCAGCGCTGGAATGCAGCGATAAGGGTCCAAACCGGCACAAAAGAATATATCAATCGCGACCATACGTTCCTCAAACCAGGTATTCACACAGATGTGTGACTCTGCTAGTATCGCGAACACCGTAACGCCTGAGTGCTCACCAAAACTGGAAGAATCCATCTTCAATAGCGTTGCATCACTCTCCTCAACGGCCTGAACCACGGCTTTTCTTAAAGCCGCTTCATCATCCGTTGAGCTAGCGCCCCACATATCGACAAACAAGTGAGTACCCGCGTACTGAACGCCGTCGGGACGGCGATGAATAGCGCCTTTTTCAGAGACACAGTCATCAGATGCATTATTGGGTTTGATTATTATTTGCTCGTTCAATGCTTCAGCCCTGAGCTTGAAAATTTGATGCACAAATTGGCGATAATTCCTAACAAAGTCAAGTAATGATCACTTATTAATCAGCAGACGGCCATCGCATAAAGCACAATCCTGCGCTATTATAGTTAATATTATAAAAACACGGGATGACGTTATGGCGAATCTCAACTGCCCAAACTGTGGCGGTGCCATCGAGGGAGTTTCACCACTAATTAGAAGCATTGACTGCCCTTACTGTAGTTCCTGGCTACGCCTAAGCAATCAGCTCTGGGAGGCGAATGAAGGTCAGAAAACACCGTTAGATGCTCCTGCTTTTTTACTCGTAGGGATGCAAGGTAGCGCACCCGACGGAACTCACTACACCATACGCGGACGCTTGCGTTTTCAGTACGGCATGGGTAGCTGGGACGAATGGTGGATGGAAAGTAATGGAGGCGAAAGTTTCTGGCTGGAGGAAGATGACGGCACTTACTACCGACATTCTTTAGGTGAAGAAATTAGCCTACCTGGTGGCATTAGCGGTATTTCAGTCGGTGGTACTTTGGCACTTAACAATGGTCCAATTCTGTTTATTACTGAGAAATATCAAGCAGATATCGTCGGTCGCGAAGGAATGTTACCCGTTGAGCTTGAAGCTGAAACCACGGTTACTTATGTAGACGGTGTCGAAAACGGTGAGGAGTACTCACTAGAAATAGAAGGTGAGTATGCCAGCATTACTCAGTCTGAAGAGTTTGATATTCGTTCCATAAAATGGGAGCAAGTATGAAGTCGTTTGAACCGGTACGTGTACATAACTGCAAACACTGCGGTTTTCCTATGCGCCAGTTCAACCCTGAATCCATGATGATGGTGTGCGAGTCATGCGGCACACGCGCCGGCGAAAGCGTGCCCCCTAAATACACGCCTGAAGTTCCACCAAACCCGCTTTTCAAACTCCATGAGCAGTTTGAAAAAAACGGTGTTACCTGGCAAGTGATTGGCTGTCAAAGCTATGCAGGATCGGTTGAAGAATGGGACAGCGAAGATAAAACGTGGGAGCGAACGCCTTGGAGTTACCATGTTTGGTGGATACTCAATGAATCGCGCGAAATCGCTTGGATTTCACAAGACAAAACAGGCTACAGCTGGTCACACAAAAAGACCGTGAACTCAGGCATCCCTGTTGGTGATAGAAGCTATGAAGTTGGAAGCTACACCATGATTTCCGCAGTTGGGGAATTCTCGTATGTCCCACGGGAAGCGGAACAAATAAGGATCTATGAAAAGAACGGCCGTAGTCTAGAAATATTGCTGGACGAAAACGGTGAAAACCAAGAAATAGAAGCTTTTCAAGATGTGAAGTTGGATTTAATGGATCTACTGAAAAGCTTTGGCAAGCAGTCAGTGGTTGATGCGATGAAGCGTTCAAAATCTGCAATGACAGCAGCATTTGCGACAGTTGCCTGCTTAGTTGTTGGCTACTTCATTATGCAGGCCTTTGAAAAAACACTGACTACCACGCCCACAGTGACCATTGATACTAAAATGCTGAAGCAGGTTATTCCCCTAGGCGAATTCAAAATGGAAAAGGCAGGCTTGGTAGAGTTAGATTTTCTTGCCAATCTGGCTCGTGGCGATGGAAGCTTTGATGCTGAAATCGTCATCTCTGACAGCGACAAAACCTCTGTTGCAGAATTGCCACTTTCACTCTGGCGAGAGAGCGGCCGTGATAGTGATGGACCTTGGACTGAGAGCCAGTATAGAGATGCACCTCGCATCAATTTACCCGCAAGCAATACCTACACTTTGTCGCTGGTTCCTGACACATTAAAAAAATGGCAGTCGATCAATATAAGAGGCAAAGTGACGCGTAATGTCGTTTCCTTATTTCCTATTATTATTGGAGGGTTAGCTGCCTTTTTGCTCGCCATAATCATTGGCGTGATGCGCCGCAAACGTATGCGACGTGAAACAGGGGTAGGCTTATAATGAGTAAACTCACGATGATGCTGGTTTTATTACTGTGTAGCGCGTTGATTCTGCTTCCTTTGTGGGCTTCATGGCAAGGTATGGGTGAAGCGACTGTTAGCAAAGAACGTGATGCAAAAACCGGACGTATTTTGTATGTAGGCTCCCGCGGATGGGTCGGTGGAGGCCCAACTGGTGGAAAATAAAATGACACCTCAATTAGTATCAAACAATTTTGACTTTGGAGACACATCCATGAAACGAACTATTCTAGCGCTAAGCCTAATCCTTACCGCAAGCCCAGCGTTTGCCGCTGATGTCAGTATGGCGGGCTTAACGGCAGGCGTTATCGCGACGGTACTTTATTCTTTGATTGGCATTGTCATGGCAACCATCGGCTTTAAAGTGGTCGACTGGCTAACCCCTGGCAACCTTGCTGATGAAGTGGCTAATAAAGGCAATCGCGCCTTGGCTATTCTGGCTGGTAGCATGATTTTAGGTGTTTGCATTATCATCGCAAGTGCCGTCATTGGCTGATAACAATCCTGACTTAGATCCCGCAGAACTCAATGATGAAATAGCGCCGACGCTGGCTGATCAGCGCCTGCTGCTATTTTCTATTTTCATCATTGCAGGCTGTAGCCTGATCTATGAATTACTCATTAGTAGTTTATCGACCTACCTGCTTGGCTCAGGGGTAGTTCACTACTCGGTAACTATCGGTTTATTCCTATTCTTCATGGGAGTAGGCGCTTGGCTGGCGCAGTATCGACGAACGAATTTGCTTGTTGCTTTCATCCAAATTGAAATTGCATTAGGCCTGATCGGTGGCTTGTCAGCCGTCATACTCTATGCGGTCTATGCTTGGTCGCAGTACTACTATCCCGCCATGCTCATTGTCATCGCACTGATTAGTATTTTAGTCGGCATGGAAATCCCCCTATTGACCCGAGTGATTGAGCAAGGCAGAGGTATTCGGCAGGGCTTGAGTGATGTACTGGCAACTGACTATGTTGGCGCATTGCTGGCATCGTTATTGTTTCCATTTGTACTCCTTCCCTATTTCGGCCACCTGCTAACCGCTTTTAGCATCGGCGCTGTGAATTTATTAGTCGCGCTATTGGTGGTCTTGCACTTTCGAAAGCGGCTGAAGAAGCCATATTTATTACTTTCAAGCGCAGTGTTAGCCGTCGCAGCACTAGTACTTGCCAGTACGTTTACTCAGACTTTTACTGGCATACTCGAACGTTCGCTGTACCAAGACCCTTTTGTTTTCAGCACGCAGTCCAAATATCAAAAGATTGTGGTAACCGAACGTGGACGCGACCTTCGGCTGTTTCTCAATGGGAGTTTGCAATTTTCTAGCCTCGACGAATATCGCTATCACGAGCCCTTAGTGCATTTACCAGCAACGCACAGCAGAGATTTAGAACGTGTGCTAATCATTGGCGGTGGCGATGGATTGGCTGCACGTGAAACACTTCGATATCCTTCGGTAAAGGAAGTAGCTTTAGTGGATTTAGATCCCGAAGTGACCAACCTAGGCCGTGATCTCGAAAAACTCAAAGTGCTAAACAATGCAGCGCTATTTGACCCACGCGTGACTGTTTACAATGATGATGCATGGCGTTGGTTAGAAAAAGATGGTGACCTGTTTAACGTCATCATTATCGATTTACCTGATCCTGACACGGCAGACATTGCTAGACTTTATACCGTCGAGTTTTATAAAAAAGTTGCGCGACGCCTTAGCGTCGGGGGCGTAATGATCACCCAAGCCTCCAGTCCATGGTTACAAAGAAATGCTTTTTGGTGCGTCGCTAGCACCCTAGACAGCGTTTTTGAATCGACACAGGCCGTTTATAGCAACATTCCTTCTTTTGGCCCTTGGGGTTATGTGATGGCGTCTAACTTACCTTTTAATCAGCAACGTCAGTTCCCCGCAGCCACTCGTTATGTCACTGAAGAAAACTGGAAATTCACACTGCAACACCCTAATGATTTACCTCCGCTAACACTCACTGTTAATAAACTCCAAACACTACCTTTGATGCAATACTACGCTGAAGGTTATGAAGCACTGCAAAATGGCGAGTGATCGTCTCCATCCATAAGATCAAATAGTGAAGATTAAACTTTTCGCCGGTATTTGCTTATCTTGATAGAGAGTGTATTGTTTCTAATCGAATAGCTAGAGATGAGGGGAGCAGATGAAGCATAGAAAAATAATAGCAATTTTACACGGCATTCCTGAGGAACAAATTTTGGATGTTGCCGAAGCGTTAGTTGACAGTGGCATTACGCTTTTAGAAGTGTCGATGAATGGCGACACACCGCTTAATAACATTAGCAAAATGGTTCAGCACTTTGACAACCGAGCGATTATTGGCGCAGGTATGGTGGTGTCTAAAGATCAGCCCTTTGAAGTAGCCAATCTTGGGGGACGTTTTATTTTCTCACCTTACACTGACCCTAAAGTAATCAAAGAGACCATTGGCCTAGGCATGTACTCTTTCCCCGGCTGCTTTAGCCCTACCGAATGCTTTTCTGCCATTGCACAAGGTACAAAAACAATCGGTTTATTCCCATCTAGCGTTTTAGGTGCAACGGGCGTTGAAGCGATAAGAGGGATTCTTCCAGACAATATTCAGCTATACGCAGTCGGTGGCGTGACCAGTTCAAATATGGCGATCTACCGAAAGGCTGGCTGTGTGGGCTTTGGTATGAAAAGCTATCTGTATAAACCCGGTTACACAACTGAGAAAGTCATACAGCAAGCCACTAAGGTAGTTAAAACGTACGATGCCTTAGAAGGCATGGAATTTTAAGAAATACGCGACCACAAAAAAGCCCCCAAATGGAGGCTTTTTTGTTATCGACGTTTAATCAATTTAAGGTTACGCCCTTTTAGCAAGCGTGCGTTACGGCCAGCACGGGGCTTGAATATTTTAATCATAGAGTTAGCGTTACGGCCAGAAATGGGTTTGGCAACGTTTGGCTTAGGTGCTTCCATTTTAATGCTAGAGCTCTCAGCTTTGTTAAAGAGCGAAGCAACTTCTAAGTGAGGCACCGCATTAGATGCGGCAACCTGCGTCAGTGCCAAAAACGGTAAGCAGTAGAACATTCCTTTATTCATGATACTGTCCTCGTTATGTCAGTGCATGGAAGATGGAAAATAAAAAAACTTCTCTATTTCATCTTCCCCTATTCCTATAAGCGCAAAGCAATCTCAAAAAAGTCATTTTTTTATTACATAACTTGTTTCTGCTAAAAGTTTGATCTAGCAGGGATTTTTTATGTTCAATTAATATACATATCGCTTATTTTTTGATTAACGTCTGTCACCACTGGAACCACTCATTCTGCTTGGTTAGTCCTTTCAAGATCCTATAATCTGCCCTACAATCGATCACACTTATTTATTCAAACTCCAGAGTAACTATGAACGCTGAAATGACACCTGCTGAGCTACGAAAAAAAATTCGAACTGGTGAACATACGGGAAATACTTCCGGCTTTTGCCCTGGATACGTGCAATGTAATATGGTGATACTGCCTAAAGATTGGGCTAATGAATTCCTTCAGTTTTGTCAGAAAAACCCAAAGCCATGTCCCGTCTTGGGCATGTCAGATCCCGGCAGTTGGGAGATCCCTGAACTAGCCGCGAATCTTGACATTCGCAGCGACCTGCCAAGCTACAAGATTTTTGAACACGGCGAAGTCGTTAACGAAGTCAATGACGTTTCGGAATACTGGCGCGATGACTTAGTTACTTTCATGTTGGGCTGCTCGTTCTCATTTGAAGAGCCGTTAATTGCTGATGGCTTAGAAGTTCGCAATGTGACTGAGGAGTGCAATGTACCGATGTATCGCACTAACATTCCTTGTCGCAGTGCTGGTCGTTTCAATGGCACGATGGTTGTAAGCATGCGTCCATTTCTTCCTGCAGATGCGATTCGTGCAATACAAATTTGCACACGATTCCCCTCCGTTCACGGCGCACCGGTTCACCTAGGCGATCCATCAATGATTGGGATTCAGGACATCAACAACCCTGAGTTTGGTGACGAAGTAACGATTCACGAAAACGAGCTGCCGTTGTTCTGGGCTTGCGGTGTGACGCCTCAAGTGGCACTAGAACAAGCTAAGCCTCCTTTCTGCATCACTCATAGTCCTGGCTGCATGCTGGTAACTGACATTCAAAATAGTAAATTAGCCGTCATGTAATTGACGCATTAGGAGTATTTCATGTCATTAACACTCAATTGCGATTTAGGCGAAAGCTTTGGTTCTTGGAAAATGGGAATGGATGAGGCGGTTATGCCACACATTCACCAAGCTAACATTGCCTGCGGCTTTCATGCCGGTGATGCGATTATCATGCGTAAAACCTTAGCACTAGCCAAAGAGAATGGCGTTAGCGTCGGGGCACACCCTGCTTACCCTGACTTGCAAGGCTTTGGGCGACGTTCCATGAACTGTAGTCACGCCGAAATTGTCGCTTACGTGCAATATCAAATCGGTGCAATCGAAGGCATGGCTAACAGCATGGGCATCAAGCTGGACTACGTAAAACCGCATGGTGCTTTGTACAATGACATGATGGCTAAAGACCACGTCCGCGCTGCCGTGATGCAGGCCGTTGCTGAGCATCACACTAAACCTGCGCTGATGCTGCAAGCTGTTCCAGAAAACGAGCTACATCAACAAGAAGCGGAAAAACTGGGTTTAAAACTGCACTTCGAAGCATTTGCTGACCGTTGCTACGATGATGACGGCAAGTTACTGTCACGCACCAAACCTGGGGCTGTGCATACTCGTGAAAAAATGATCGCCCAAGTAAAGCAGCTTTGTGATAAAGGCACGGTAACCACTGTTTCTGGCCACACCTTAAAGCTAATGGCCAACACGCTCTGTGTACATGGTGATAATGATGAAGGCATTAAAGCGATTGCTGACATTCGGGCCTTAGTCGACGCATGAAGGCTCAATCCGTAAAAGTTGAAGTTGCTGGTGAAAATTCACTAATTATTTATTTTGGTGACACCACCGCACCTGAA
>CALKXC010000409.1 GCA_938004025.1 uncultured Leucothrix sp.
ACTTTATTACTTTGCCCTTCAGCTAAGTGTAATAAAATCTCATATTCACGGGGAGTTAAACACTCAAAAGGATTGGGCTTTTCAATGGCCTTTTCTTGATTGCCGCCTTGAACGGCACTCGCCAAAATAGGCGCTAAGTCAGGGGCAACCACCGTTTTTCCTGCAACAATGTCACTAATCGCAACCACTAGCTCATCTGGCTCCATATCTTTCATTAGGTAACCGTTTGCGCCAAGCTGAAGCGCTCCAACTAAATCAGCCTCGTCACTGCTTGTGGTCAGCATCGCTACCGGCAATTGAGGCTTAACCTGTTTAATCTGCTTTAGCACGCTAAGGCCATTCATTTCTGGCATGCGCATATCAAGCAGCACTAAATCCAGCGTCTCCTCAGAAACTAATCGAATCCCTTCCATCCCGCTTGAAACAGAAGCAACAACGTCAATATCTCGACGCTTTAACAAATCTTCTAAACCAGCCCGAAATAAAGTGTGATCATCTATTAATAAAAGACGTTGTTTCATCGCTATTTCCCTGAGGTGTGTTTTGTAACTGCAGATGGAGTACTTATGTTTTTTGGAACGGCCACTTTAAAGTTTAATTGTAGGAGCAAACCTTCACCATCCGACTCAAACTGCAACTCTCCATTTAACCGAGCTGCTCGCTCTTGCATCACAGACAGGCCGATATGCTCACCCGTCTCTTTATTAGGCTTAGGGCGATCTTCAGAGAGCCCTGGGCCGTCATCTTCTATTAAGATACTGCAATCGCCATCAACCGAACTGTAAAGAAGAATTCGCACCGTTTCAGAGCCGGTGTGCTTACGGATATTAGCTAAGCCTTCTTGAACAATTCTAACCACTTCAATTTCAGCATCCCGCGCTAAGTCTTTCAAATCCCAGTTATGGTAGAAAAAGACATCGATGCCTGTTTCACGGCGAAAACGCTCCACCAGACTTTCAATGGTTCGAACAACCCCTTTTCCGTCAATCGGTGCCCGAAAATGAGTAATTAAACTTCGCAACTCTGCGTTGGCAGTTTCAATGCCATTTTCTAACCCTTTTAACTCGTTTCTTAGCTCATCTGCTTGCTGCTCTTTAAGTGAGTCATCAAACAAACGAACCTTGTAGCGAAGACTTGCTAATGTTTGCGCTAAGGAATCATGCAGTTCATGCGCCATGCGAGTGCGCTCTTGAATGATCGAAAGCTGACGCGCATTATCTTCAACGCCTGCCTGTTCTATCGCCATTCCTAGATGCTTGCCAATACTTTGCAGAACAGCATCTTCATCGGTAATACTCGATTCACGCGTTTCGTTCCTTGAAATAAACAAGTTGTAAACCCCAATGGATTTCCCTTGATACCGCAGTGGAACAGCTAGCATTTCGCAGTCTTTTAATTTTGAACACTCACTGTCTCGTGATAAACGACAATGTGACATCACCGTTTCACGCTTTACACAGTTCTCATGAAAGCTTTTAACACAGCTACAGCTCGTTTCAGACAGTGCCCATAAATCTAAATCCTCACCGGTTGGTAAACCGATGCTGGCGACAAGCTTTAGTTGATCATCGACCAACAAACGAACGGCTGCTGCCTTGGCACTCACGACGCCTTGTAACGTCAACAAGAAGCGATGCAACAAATCATCAAGCCCAGTTGAGCTGTTGATACAGTCAGCTACATCGTAAAGCACACTGAGGTGATACTTCTTTTCCGCTATATAAGCTTCTTGTTGTGAGCTAGAGCGCCTGTGCATTACTTCCTCTTTTAATCTAGGCTCGATTGAGCCGGTGGGCGATAGTGAGGATCATTAGGGTTGATGAAAATAAACTCCATCGTCCCTTCAATCTCTACAAAATCTAACGACATTCGATTGGCTCTGGCCGCTGACTCTTTATCAAGCACAAGCAAAATACCCTGTGATTGAATCTGTTCATCATCTTTATCTAATTGGTCATCAAAACCCATTTGGTAATGAAAGCCACCATTTTGCTGAACATTAATCGCAATTCTTAATGGCAGCCCAACCGCGTTAGACTCTTCTATCGAATGAATCACTTGTTTTGCCGCTGGCTTGGTAATTGTAATCTCGGTCATGTCTATACTCCTGCACCGGCATGACGCTCCGGCTTTTTGTGTTGCTTTACAAAGGCGACGAAACGTCTAGCCCAATGATGTTGTTCGGTATCTCTTAAATGTGAGTAAGATGCCAGCAAGTTCTTATAAACCCAACCATCGTGTTCACCAGTAATACCTTTACCCCGTCTGACGGTATAAGCGAAGCTTCCCGTCCGATGAAGTGCATCTAAATCATCGAAGCTAGAGTAGTGAAATTCGTGTGCCCCTACAATCGGTACCGAAGTTTCACCAGGCCACGGCATTGATTGGGTTTCTGCTAATTTTACATAGCCACGGCCCTGTGGCTTTTCATGCATCGATACATCCGAAGGAATCACCCCCACCATTTCAGCCGACTGATCATTCCAAACTAAGCGCTTCGACAAATACATGAGACCACCGCATTCCGCATAAGTTGGCAAACCTGACTC
>CALKXC010000410.1 GCA_938004025.1 uncultured Leucothrix sp.
ATTCGTAATATTCGCTTTTTATTGCCCGGTGGCATTTGCGCAAACAACCCGTTTAAACGAGTTAACAGCGCTCAGCAGTGCAAGGGAAACTACCAATCATTTGAGAAGTATCACAAGCACATTCTTTTTAATCCTGATTACCTCAACTTTATGCGACGTTTCAAAGTCATTCGCATGATGAATATTTCAGGCATTACTCGTAATCGACTAACGGAATGGAGTCAGATGCCTCGTATGGAAGATGCGACTTGGGCTGGCTCAGAGTGGGATGGCATTCGTAGTCGTGGTGTTCCGGTTGAAGTAATGGTCAAGTTAGCGAACAAACTCAATGCAACCCCTTGGTTTAATATCCCTCAAGAAGCTGATAATGCCTTAGTTCAAAAGTTTGCAACTTACGTAAAGGAAAACCTGCGCCCTCACCTTAAGCCTTACCTTGAATACACCAATGAGGCTTGGAACAGTGCGTTTTCTAGTGCGGCTTACACCAAGGATATGGGCTTAAAATTGGGCTTAGATCGTGACCGCGCTCAAGCTGGACACAAATACTATGTCAGACGCTCTTTAGAAATTTTCAATATATGGAAGCAGGTTTACGGTACACACCAACGCTTTACACGTGTCCTTGGGGGCTGGTCAGCCAATCCTCGCCTGACACCGATTCTATTAAGCTACATGGGTGCACACAAACAAGTCGATGCTTTCGCTATTGCACCTTATTTCTTTGTGCACCAGCGTAACCTTCATGAAGTAAAATCTGTCCCTGATGTATTCCGCTTGCTTAAAGACGATAAGAATCCTTACTCAATGAACAACGTGTATAACATGTTGAGAAGACAAAAAGCTGAAGCTGATAAGTTTGGCGTTAAGTTGATTGCTTATGAAGGTGGGCAGCATTTGGTTGCCAAAGGCACACGCTCTACCAAAGATCTTCCTAATCCTTATTTAATTGGTGCTAATCGTGCCAATCCAATGGAAACGATGTATGTTGAGTTCCTTAACAATTGGAAGCAGATTACGGGCAGCCAGCTATTCGTTACTTTCTCGGCACCTCGTCCACCACAGTTCTTTGGAAGCTGGGGAATTAAGGAATATCTTAATCAGCCAGATTCTAAAGCACCTAAGTATCGTGGAATTGCCCGCTTTTTCTAAGATCTGATATTCGTTGGGGGAACATAATATGGCCGCTATTTTATACGGAATTAAAAACTGCGACACTGTTAAGAAGGCTCGGAAATTTCTTGATGCAAATCAGGTGGATTATTCCTTCCATGATTTTCGTGAAGATGGCTTAAACCCAATCCAACTTTCTGCATGGGCTGCTGAGCTAGGCTGGAAAAGCTTGCTGAACAAGCGCAGCACCACTTGGCGGCAGCTTCCTGACGAAACCAAAGAAAACATAAATGAGATGTTGGCGCTGATGGTCATGGAAGATCAGCCGACACTCATTAAACGGCCCGTACTCGAGCTTTCTGATCGAGTATTCGTTGGTTTTAACGAAAAAACTTACACCGAACTTTTTGTAGATTGATAATCCACATGCTATGCAAGGCACGACTTCCATGAACCACACTCTTGAACTAACCAAAGCACTGATTAACCGCAACTCTGTCACGCCTGAAGATGCAGGCTGTCAAAAGTTGCTTTGTTCTCGCTTAGAGCCTATCGGCTTCAAAGTTGAACACATGCGCTTTGAAGAAGTTGATAACATTTGGTTACGGAAAGGGACTGAAGCTCCCCTACTGTGTTTTGCAGGCCATACGGATGTAGTGCCCACTGGGCCAATTGAAGAATGGAACAGCGACCCGTTTAACGCAGAAATACGTGACGGACTATTGTACGGCCGTGGTGCTGCCGACATGAAAGCCAGTATCGCTGCGTTTACAGTCGCTACAGAAAGATTTATCGCTGACTACCCTAACCATAAAGGCTCAATCGCCTATTTGATTACTTCTGATGAAGAAGGCCCATCAATTAACGGCACGGTTAAAGTGATTGAAACACTCGAAGCAAGAAACGAAAAAATGGACTGGTGCCTAGTGGGTGAACCATCCAGTACCAACACTTTGGGTGATGTTGTTAAAAACGGCCGTCGCGGCTCTATCAATGGCTATATTACCATTCGTGGGCAGCAAGGACATGTAGCTTATCCTCATCTTGCAGATAATCCTATCCACCTAGCTACCCCCATGCTTAAAGCGTTGACTGCAATGCAATGGGATGAAGGCAATAAATTTTTCCCACCGACCACTTTCCAAATTTCAAACATTAACAGTGGAACAGGCGCGACCAATGTAATTCCAGGTCATATCGATATGATTTGTAACTTCCGTTTCTCAACTGAAGTGACAGAAGCTGAGCTACGTGAACGCGTTGAGGCTTTATTAGACGAGCATGGGCTGGACTATGATATTAGATGGGTGCTTTCTGGCAATCCATTTCTAACCGCTGAGGGCGAGCTGGTGGAGGCTGCTACTGAATCAATTTTGGAGGTGACCGGCACGAGCACCGAGCTATCGACTTCCGGCGGAACTTCAGATGGTCGTTTTATCGCACCAACGGGCGCTCAAGTGCTAGAACTTGGGCCTCGAAATGCGACTATCCACCAAGTCAATGAATGTGTAGAGGTTGACGATTTAGAGCCATTGGAAGAAATTTACTACCGCATTCTTAAAAAGCTATTGGCGGCCTAAGCTAGCCTAGATAGTAAATCTAGGTAGGGTGTATTCGGCTGGCAGCTCAAATTGCTCGGGATAGTCTACGTGTACAAAATATAGACCTCCAGGAGGGGCTGTAGCGCCCGCTTGGTCACGATTCTTTTTTTGCATTAGCTCTGGCACCCAATCTGCAGGCTGCTTACCCTCACCAACAGCAAAAAGTGTTCCTGCAATATTTCTTACCATATGATACAAAAATGCATTTGCCTTCACATCGAGGTAAATAAAGTCGCCTTCCCTACTGACGCTAATGTCATGAATGGTTCTTACCGCGTGCTTTGCTTGGCATCCAGCCGCGCGTAAACTTGTAAAGTCTTGCTCACCCAATAAATATTGCGAAGCAATGTGCATGGATTCGTGATTCAATGCTCGACGGTGCCAAGACACTCGTTTATTCAGAATAGCGGTACGCGTACCACGATTTAAAACGATATAACGATATCGCCTGGCTCCTGCTGAAAATCGTGCGTGAAAACTCTCGTCAACGGGTTTAATCCAACGCATGACCGCTGATGAAGAAAGATTGCTGTTAGTCCCAAAGTGCCATGAGTCGATAGCGCGCTTTGCGTCACTTTCAAAATGGATGATTTGGCCTATACCATGAACGCCTGTATCAGTTCGACCCGCACAAGTCACTTTAACTGGGTGGTTAGCAACCTTTGAAATAGCGCTCTCGACATCACCTTGAACTGAAGGTGCGTGATCTTGATACTGCCAGCCAAAATAAGCCGAACCATCATATTCTATACAAGCCGCGTATTTCATCCATTTCACTGTTTTTTAGTTGAGCGTATTCTAACAGGCTAAAATCAAAAAGGCCGAGCAATTGCTCGGCCTTTTTTAGCTGATCTAAAGTAAACACTTTAGCCTGCTTGAGTTAACAACTCTTTGGCTTCTTTGCGCTGATCATCATTACCTTCGGCCATCACTTCTTCAAGCGTGCTGCGAGCACCTTCAACATCACCCATATCCATATAAGCGCGTGCTAAATCCAGCTTGGTACTCACCTGTGCTTCCATTAAGCTTGTGTCAGCATCAGTGTCAAGGTCAAGGAAAGATAGATCATCATCCATTTCACCTAAAATGTCATCTTTAGCTTCTGACATTTTATAAACACTATTTTCAGGAAGAATCTTACCCATTCCAGTGTCGCTGCCATCTAAAGCAAGGTTTAAATTAGGCGATACTATTTTGCTATCAACATTAACAGAGTCTTCAATGCCGTCTAGATCAAAATCTAAATCGTCAAAGTCTTCTAAACCTTCAAACTCTTTCGACTCTGACGTAGCCGCTTCTGCTACAGGCGCTGCTGGTGCATCATCAATGTCAAACTCACTAAAATCAAAGTCCATCTCATGATCGTTTGATTCCGTTGACTCTACTCCCGCCTCTGCTTCTGGCTTTGCATCGAGTTCAAAATCTTGTACAACAGCGTCTAAGTCGGCATCTTCGAATCCAAAGCTCTCAGCTGATGAATCTGCTTCTTCCACTTTTGGTTGAGTATCTGCTGACAAAAGACTGTCTAAGTCCATATCATCAAAATCTAACACTTCAGCGCTATCTGATTCCGGAGCAATTGTTTCGGCGATCTTTTCCTGTGCATTTTCAGCGTAGGCTTTACCTGCGGTAATTGCTACACCACCAGCCGCTGCGGCCGCGCCTAACATACCCAAATTGCCTGCTAAACCATCGTCATCAGATTTTGGTGCTTCAACATTTGCTTTAGCGGTTGAATCGTTTATCACGGCGGCAACACCAGGGCTTGCAAATAATGCACTGGTTGGAAGCATCTTACTTCCCCAGTCAGAAACCTTTTCCCACAGCTCTTCTTTACCCGGGCCGTTTAACTGTGCAAACTCAGTTGCTGCAATTTCGAATGCTTCTTTATTGTCAGAAGCGTGGTAATTTTCAAGAAGCTTCGCTCGATACTCAAGATTACCTGGTTGCTTCTCAATCGCCTTCTTTAGCTCAACTTCTGCTTGCTCATGTAAGCCATAAACAATGTACACATCAGCTTCTTGAAGAATATCATCGCCATCATCGTCAACATCACCATCATTAATAACTGGCGCTGAGACTGGAGCAGGCGCACTAGCAGCTGCTGCAGGTTTAGATACTTCTTCTTGGATAAGCTCATCCATTGGATCGACATCAAAATCGTTATCAACCGCGCTTGAGCTGCCACCTAGACCTGAAAACGGATCGTCCATTTCAGATAATGTATCTGAGTTATTTTGAGGAGCCGCATCAAAATCACTACTTCCAGGCGCAAATGATGGATCATCAAAATCTATCGGGCTGTAATCATCATATTCATCATCACCGCTGTTACGTCGGCGTAAGAATAAGAATCCAGCGATTAGTGCTAATAACGAACCACCTCCAAGGCCTAACACTAGCGGCGAGCTCAACAAGTCAAGTATTCCGCCTTCTTCTTCAATAGGCTGACTTGGTGCAAGTGCTGTTGAAATATCGTCAACGACAGGCTCTTGGAAGATCTCAGTATCTTGACCCATATCATTAATGATTGCGTCTGCAGGATCTTGTGTTCTAACGATCGTTCCATCGTTACCATCCTGACTAGCGAGCATCTTCTCAATTTCTCCACCCTGCTCGTTGATAGTGCCTTCAACGTCAGTTTCGCTAGAGTTCATTGCCGTTGGCGGCTGACCTAAACTGACTTGCAGTTCCGCAAGCTGCTCATTTTTGAGAGTGATTAAACGATTTTTCTTTTTCAGCAGCGCTTCCAATTCAGAAACACGTGACTTCAATTCGTTGTTTTCACGAGTTCTCGCTGTGAGTGACTCACTCGCCAATGTCATTTGTCGATTAAGGTCGTCTAGCTTAGCTTGACCAACAAGATTGCCATTATTTGCCGAGTTCATGTTATTGGTTGAACCCAAGACTTCAATTCTTGCCTGACTATTTTTGACTGGACCGTTGTTAGTCCCAGCCGTTTTTCCAGGGCCATTTTGAGCAATCTGCTTATTTGTCGACTTCGTCGATCTTGCAGGGCGACTCTTTTTCCACTCTGCCGTTTGTGTCCGAATATCTTGACGCGCTGACCTTAATGAAACTCGTTTAGCTTCATTAATTGAAGGGCGTCGAACGTTAACCCCTGCTTTCAGGTTGTTGATATTCCGCTTACGGAAAGCAGTAGGATTGGCCTGATAGATAGCCATCATCATCTGCTCATTGCGAACGCCGTTATAACCCAGCTTTTTTGCCACTTTAAATAGCGTATCGCCTCGACGTATACGGTAAGTTTTAGATTGGTTACCACCCGAAGCATTAGCTCCAGCCCCTCCTGTAGGAGGACCAGGACGACGCAAACCATCATTCTGTGCTTGTTGGCGCTGCTGCTGTAACTGCCTTTGGCGCTGCAACTGTTGCTGTCGGGTTTGTTGCTGTTGTGCAATAACGCGTTGGCGCTGCTGTTGCTGGCGCTGCTGCTGAGTTACCGCTGCTTGCTGTTGTGGCTGTGCTTGAGTTCGCTGTGATGGATCAGGTCGTACACCAACGGTATTACTCGCTATTGAAGTCCCTGGCTGCATTAGCACAGGTGGGTCAAGCAACACAGTATATTCTTTTAGCAACTGACCTTTTGGCCAACTCACTTCTAAAAGGAAGTTGATAAACGGTTCTTTAACAGGCTGACTAGACGAAACGAGTATGACCGGCTTTCCGTTTTCCATTGCCGAGCGAAATCTAAGACCATTAAGGAAGTCTGGGCGCTCAATACCGACACGGCTAAATACCGAAGGTGAAGCAACTTTGACTTTCAGAGCACCGACATTTGCGTCGCCAACTGAGAGTAAACCTATTTTTGCCTTGAAAGGTTGGTTCAGATTAGAAACCGACTCAATCTCGCCTAACCCTAACGCCAAGGTAGCGCTGGGATAAGAGATAGCTATATATACAGCTAAACTTAAGGCCTTTTTATT
>CALKXC010000411.1 GCA_938004025.1 uncultured Leucothrix sp.
CGTCGGAAGATCATCGGGATGGATCAGTTTAATCATTACACTAAGTGCCTTGCTGTCAGGCTCATAAGTAACGACAACATCATCAGGAAAATAATCTGGATAGATCGACCGCGATAATACCTCCGTACAATATTTTTCTACGGCTGCCACATCTTTTGATTCATAAGCCTTTTTGAATGCCGCAACCCTCTCAATAATGATTTGCGTATTCTGATCATGCTGCGATTTTTCAGCATGCCACTGCTTTTGATCATCTACACATTGCTGATAGCGATGGTCATTCTTTTTATCTATGGATTTTGCAGTATTTGACCAAAGCTGCAATGCTTGCTCATGTTTTGTATTGTTCTGCTCGGTGCTGTTTTGCCAATCGTTAAGGTCTGCTTTGTAAGCCTCTTGTGCTTCTTGTACCAATCTGTTCCCGCGAAACATCACCTTGTCCATGAAACCAAGCTGCGGTGTATATTTATTGGCTGATGGCCTAGGTGGAATCTCAGGCTCGATGGGCTTGGGATCTGGAATAGTCAGATACTCAATATCAACAGGCGTGTCGTTTTCATCATAGGTTATAAAGGGGCGCCTAGGAATGCTGGAGCTGAAAATTTCAATATCTACTAGACTTTCCCAATCCAGCCGATCATCTATGGTTAAAGTACGCTCCAGCAACTGATCAAGCTCTTGCATCGTGCGCTGGGCGTCTACATTCATTTGTTCGGCTCTAGCAGCATTATCTGAGACGGGCGCTTTTAAAGCTGTTTTCTTCTTCGCCGATTTTTTAATTGGTTTAGGTTTGGGAGCCTGTTTAATCGAGGAACGCGCAAGCTGCTCGGTTGTTAGATCTGGCAGACTCGCCTTGCTGCGCCTCTGGTAGCTCTTCAAAAACTGCGCATCAATAAGCTCATCGGGATGGGCGGCTCTTAAACGCTCAAACATAATCGACAGTACTTGGGAGGTGACTTGGGCATCAGCCAGTGCTCTATGGCTTTGCACTGGATTAATGTAAAGTTCTTGGGCGATCTCACCTAGCTTGTGACTGGCAAAAGATTGAAATATTCGCCTAGATAGCATCAAGGTACACAAGAATTCTCGATCATCACCAATTGTGAGTTCATGCTGTATCTCATGACGCCAGAACTTTTTATCAAACCCTGCATTATGCGCGACGAGCTGAGCATCACCAATAAAATCTAACGCATCTTGCATGACGGATTTAGCTGTCGGTGCTGAAGCTACCATGTCATTGCTAATACCTGTGAGATCCGTGATAAAGGGATCGATTGGCATACCGGGGTTGATCAACGATGAAAACGTATCAATCTCCTTACCATTCGCACATAACGATATACCGAGCTCAATAGCTCGATCTCCTCGTCCGGGATTTAGTCCAGTGGTTTCAAAATCCAACACAGCATATAGCTCATTTGGACTTACGGGGGCCCCTGATAAAGTGTTTGGCGATCCTTGCATGGTAATTTTCGGCTTAGTGATGGTTGAGTCTGGAGGTGCATCCCCTAGGATATCGTTGAACAGCTCATAACACCATAATGGCAACGATACATTTCGGCGTGCACGCGTGGCAGCTACATACAGGACTTGAATCTCGGACTTGAGAATTAAGAGCTTCTTCTCTGGGTGTGGAACTACCACGGCTTCTTTTATTTCCACCTCAGAATGTGACTGAATGAACTCGGACTCTTCAAGAGGCGCTGGGAAATCATCACTAAGGCAGACTTCATCGAACTCCAAACCTTTGGCTTTGTGCGCTGTACTGAGCGTCAATGCAGCTTGCTGAGAATCCTTACATGTAGCGGATACTAAATCGCGTAGATACGCTTCCCCAAATTTCTCTACCAACTGTACGATGGTATCCAACGGGCTCTTGTAAACCTTTTGGCAATATTGCAGAACATCATTCCAATCTTTAAATCCGAAAAATTCCCCCATAGCAGCCTTCTGCCTGTTCTGTAAGCGTTTGACATCATTCAGCAGGGCAAGAATTTCCCTCCCTTCACCAACAATGTAAACAGACCCAATCTGGTCTTGAAGCTCAACCAGCGTACCTATAAGCGCGGCATTGGTGCGGGAGATATAAGCGTTGGGTTTTTCACAAGAAAAACCACCGATAATATCGTCACGTCCTGTGAGGTTGTTTTCATTGCCAAGCAGTTTTAAGAGCGCGGTTGCAAAATCAGCAATGTGCTGTCCATATCGAAAAGAGCGCGTTAGCGAGAATTGCTCAGCTTTGAGATTCTCCATTGCATTGACTGCACCTCGCCAAGCATAGATTTGCTGATATCGATCACCAACGAATACAAGCTGGCATTTGTCCTGATTCTTGAGTACATGCAATAAAGCTGGATTGCTGTCTTGTGCTTCATCCAGTAGTACGTACTTGAAGGGTAATTGGGGGAGCGATAACGACCATAACTTGAAATAACCGTCGTGCCCAAGCGGATAACCATCCTCGTGTTTATCGCACATCAGCAACCATAGTGCGTTCGCTTTTGTTGAGATGTAATCTTGATACTTAGCGAGAGCCTGGGCTGAAAGCGTAATTGATAGAGAGCCAGCATCGGGGACATGCTTAAAGGATATTACGTTGCTATCCGAGTGGCAGAAGGCAGATATGGTTAGTCTTATAGCATGCCCAACTTCATAATCCAGTAAGTCGAAACCATCAAATGACAGCGCTTTCAATTTCATGACTTTGGCTATGGCTTTGGCATTCAGGCTGCCAAGCAACTTTTCCTGGCTGTAGCCCTTATTCTTAATTTGGCTAAAAGCTAGCGCGTGGGAAGTCTTGGCTGTAACCTGCGACGGAAATTTCTTACTGGCTTCAGCCGCGGCGGCTTTGCTAAATACGATGTAGAGGCCTCGTTGCTTACTCGCATTCGCCATGGCTTCAAGCGTTGCTGTTTTTCCCGAACCGGCGCAAGCATTCAGCATCAAGGTGCGACCGTCGGAAAACGAATTTATCGCCGCTATTTGTTCATCGGTGGGGGCAAACGAAGCTAATTTCATTAAATTCTCTTGTGAAGCTATCCCTAGTCACTAACTAACTAGCGAACAGATCTGATGCTAGTAGCTACTACATTTTTTTCACACGATGATATATCAGACGCGGTGGTCGGAGCAATCCGCGAGCGTGTTGCACGGTAGATGGAACGTCAGGGTTGTCACGAGACTAGTAGTGCAAGCTTTGACTATGATGTGCTCGATTAGATTCCATGATCTGGAGCCATGAAGCGAAGATACTTACGTATTTATTGGAAGGACTATTCCGTATGCTGTGGTTGCGCCCTTGTAAATACGCCTGTCTATTAACTTATATTGTTAGCGACCGTATACAACTCAAGGCTGGGATTTGCCGTCTTTAATTGATTGTATTTAGGCTATTGATAAGATAGTCTTTATATCTAGCGAAAGGATGTAGTTACCGCGTTTAACAATAGTTATGACGAACAAGGCAGTTCTTGACTCGGTAGATTCACGATCCGCAGTTAGTCACCAAAAAGACACCGATAGTAAAAGTTCAGTGTATAGGCAACAACTCAGACATCCTGCCTGGCAGCTGTGTATGCTTATCCTTAGCATCTATGCGCTTGCGTCTTTATCACTCGAGGCACTGGTTATTACCGATCCAGAAATTTCCAAGGTACTTGTTACCGTGGATTTTATGATCTGCTTGGTTTTCCTTACTGACTTCCTATACCTCTTCTTTACCGCGTCATCAAAGCGGTCATATATGTTGAGGTGGGGTTGGATAGATCTCATATCATCCATTCCCATCGCCGATCCTTTGAGGTGGGGGAGATTGGCCCGTGTAGTTAGAATTATTTCAATTCTACGTGCAGTTAAATCCATTCGAGTTATAGGCGACACCATTAGGGTGAGTCCTTTTGAAACTTTATCGGTTATGACTTTCGTTATAGTTTTTGTGTCCATATCAGTTTCAGCAGGATTGATATTAGAATTCGAACGTGGATTTGAATCACAGCTCAAGAGTAGTAGCGACGCTCTCTGGTGGTCATTCCTGTCGGTTATGAATGCGAAAGGAGGCTTCCAGCTTCCAGTTTCCCCAGAGGGTATCTTAACCACTGTTTATTTGAACAAGGTGGGCTTGCTCCTTTTCGCCTACATCAATGGTTCTGTGGTGGCGTGGTTGGTGAGTAATAGACGTAGTACACCATCTGTAGTTGAAGAATGATTTAGAAGGGGTGACGTACAAGCAATTTTTCATTCTAGTAAGCGCATAGAAACAGAATAATTATAACGGAACGGTGAATGAGTTGAGGGATGCATTGGAAGAGGCATTGGCGTTTGATGGGCCGTACTTGGTGCAGGCTGTTATTTGAGGTTTTTTAGAGTGTTGGCGTCGCCTTGTTTAGTGTGTCTAGTCCGTAGCCTTTGGGTGCGTCTATATCTTTAGGCGTATCTTCATTTTGTGCTTTTTTGGATATTATGTGAGTCAGTGTTCGCGCACTGTATATAGGTGGTTGAGGGCCCATGTGTTGTGCTCTATATATAGAATTTAGGCGTCTCTTCAAACAAATCGTTGATCACTAAAAAGGACTTAAGGATGACCGAGCATATTAACGAATGGCTGAATTTACCTCATGTGGCACCATTCGTACCGCCTTGTGAGCTATCGATAATCCAGAGGCACAACGAGGAGATTTCGAACAGCCTGAATGAGTTGCAGCTAGACGTACTGCCAGAACCCTACATTGGTAATCCTAATGCACCGATATATTTACTGAATCTAAATCCCGGTTTTAGTAGTCGAGATCTTGAATGGCATTCACGAACTGACTTCGCGAAGGCTATACGCGCCAATCTTGCACACGAATCTTTGGAGTATCCCTTCTATTTTATGGATCCGCAATTCGCAGAATCTGAAGGTGCAAAGTGGTGGTTAAAGAAGCTCTGGCCGTTGGTTAATGAAACCAATCTTAAATCAGTGGCTAAATCATTATTTTGCGTTGAATACATCGGATACCATTCCTTTAAATATGAGCGAATATCACCAAAAGTGTCCGGAGGGTATTTGCCAACGCAACAGTATGCGGCGAGTCTTGTTCGTGGCGCTATTCAAGATGGAAAAAAGATAGTGCTAATGAGGTCACGTGCACAGTGGTTTTGGTTAGTGCCGGAACTAGAAGGCTATCCTAATTTGGTAAAGCTGAATAACCCTCAAAACCCATGTATATCAAAGAATAATTTAGATCAATTTCAAGATGTACTAGATTTAATAAGTAGCTAGTTGGTCCGTATACAAAAATTGTACTCATATGTTTCAGCGTTGCACTTAAAGTGTAAATGCTGCAAGCGAAATGTAATGGCCTACTGCCTACGCTGGAGCTTCGATTAGTCGCTGTTAAGCTAGGCGTTAGCTTAAAAATTACAGTATAAAATTTGTGTGGAATTAAAAACTAATTATCGCATTATGATTGTTAGAGTTCGAGTCCGAATACTAGCAATCAAAGCTGCTAGTTTGAATTAGTTCAAAGCCCCACGATGCATTTTTCTATTTTCGTCAAATTATGAATTCAAAAATATATTCTTTTTTCTTGCTCCAATCTCTTTTTTTAATTGGTTGTGGAGGGGAAGGTAATGAAGAAAATAACGCCATACCTACTAGCTCCGGTAATCACGATTCAGCTTGGATTAGTCAATATGGTTTCAATATATGTAGAGCAGGTGTCACCTACAGAAATCGGTGGGGCGATGATGGGCAGGCTCAAGAAGGAACCTATGTCGATTACATGAACGGTGAGCACGTTTTTAAAGAATATGAAGGTATTTCTAAAATTCGGTGCCTAATAGCTGGCGATAGACTGCATATGGGCTGGCACACACGCGCTTTCAACGTAAGTAAAATAGAGAACGTATATTATTCATTTGAGAAAAATGATAAGGGTGTCAGAGTATTTGAACACGCGTATGGGCAAACGGAATATCGAGACTACGTGTTTGAATAGACTTCCCTACAGTCTTCATAGGTTGCGAGACTAGGTACTACTTCATTGACATTAATATTACTACTGCTGGGTAGAAGCCTTACAAAAAATATGCACTTGGACACTTTTCACAGAGTACGAGTTCAGGCTCTGACCAGAACCGCACTCTGTGTAAAGCGCCGGTGACCTCGCTGTCGTGTTTCTCCTGTAAGTTTTAGCTACGAACAAAGAAAAGAAGGCCTGAATTGATCACGTAGCGTGGCTCTATGAAGAAGGTGTGAATTAATTTCTGTTTGAAATTAATCAACAATTGTCCGGTGCAATTAAAACTGACCACCGTGTCGCTTGCTTTAGCAATGCTCGATCTGTTAACTACGATTCAACGAGATCATTAAAAACAATAGCATCAACACTAGTGAGTTTAGCAATTCCACGAGTTGTTCCTCGGCCGCCAAGGCCCTCAAAACAGGATGTCGCATCGACTCTGTCCAGTCGTAGACCTAGAAAATGCGTCTTTGTACTATATACAGACAAAATAACCGAATCATGATCATGCCCAGTCGCTAAATCCACAGTATCAACATAGCCGTTCACTACGATATGTTCAATCGCATCAGCGGTATCGCTCTCTACAAGTTCATGCAATGTACGAACCGCTATTGAGCGTACAACGTTTGCGTAGAGTGAATTCAGAGCTGTTGCACTCAGATCCTTCGGTTTGATCTCATCACGGCTTTTTACGAAAGACACTGAAGCCACCGTCGGAAGATCATCGGGATGGATCAGTTTAATCATTACACTAAGTGCCTTGCTGTCAGGCTCATAAGTAACGACAACATCATCAGGAAAATAATCTGGATAGATCGACCGCGATAATACCTCCGTACAATATTTTTCTAC
>CALKXC010000412.1 GCA_938004025.1 uncultured Leucothrix sp.
CAAGAACGCGCTACGTAGCTGGCGTTTGGAAAGCATTTTACCGAAGGAGGTTGACGAAAATAGACAATAAATTTCCGCAGCTAGACCGTTAAACGAAGCCACTACATTTCTCACTAGGTGTAGTGGCCTCTATTATTTGGAAACAATTAATGAAGCTTGTTAATACTTTCATTTCAGTCGCACTGGCCACACTGATTATCTCTGGACAATGCAACGCATCCACTTCTATCGGTGCTTATGTGGATCATGATGGATGGAATGTAGAAACCATCAAAACATTCAATCTTGACTCAGCAAGAACGGCCGCAACGATTAATGTTTTCTCATCATTTGATCACAACTGGAAAAAACAATTAAAACACCAAGCCAGTAACATCGTCGAGCGTGGTGCCACTCCTATGATTACTTTCATGCCGTATCAAGAAGCGGCACCTGAAGCAAATGTATTGGAAGCAATCATCGAAGGTAAACACGATGATTATCTACAACGTTGGATTAGTGGATTCCAAACATGGCAAAGCTCATACCCAGAAGATAAGAAGCCAAGAATCGCACTAAGGTTCGCTCATGAATTTAACGGTATTTGGTACCCATGGGGAGACAAGCCAGATGCTTTGGTAGCCGCATGGCGATATGTACATAGACTTTTTGAAACCGCTGGCGTTAACGACTCAATCGATTGGGTATGGTGCGCTAATAATGTTGATGTAGACAGTTACAACGACATCACACGTTACTATCCTGGTGCTGACGTTGTGGACTGGTTAGCTATCGATGGATATAACTTCGGGAGCAATTACACATTCACCCGATGGAAGTCATTCGATGAAACCTTCAGCTTAATTTATGTTGAAATGGTTAAAAATTTTCCTGGTAAACCCATCATGTTAGCTGAGGTGAGTTCTGCAGAACCACACGACCTTCCCAATAAAGACAAAGGGCAGGACGGTAATGATGAAGATGCTGGCGAAAGCAAAGACGCTTGGATAAAGGACATGATGATTCGTATCAAATCGTCTTATCCAGCGATTAAATCTGTTATTTGGTTCAACACCAACAAAGAATTAAACTGGGCCCTCAATATGCAGGGTAATACAGGGTTGAACGCCTTTAACGAAGCCGTCAGGGATGAGTATTTCGCGTCATCGATGGAATCATCTAAGGTGATTAATAAATTACCTTCAATTTTAGGGACGCCGGTCGCAGCCGACTCTATGCCAGAAGTCGTCGGAACAGAAATGCTGGCGATTGAATGTGATGGCATACGACACATGAACCGAGACACACTGCGAGAATGGCGCTTAGGCGGAATTTTACCGCTATAGGCTTTTGTTTGAGGTTAAGACTGTGATTGTTGCGTAAAAAATGAAGCGCCTTTCGGTACCTCGGGCACTTCCATCTCAAACGCCGTACCGCGCACTTTACCCGTCTCCACTCCCGCTATTAACAAACCTGCATGCTCACTGGGCAATGGGTTTGGCGACAGTGGAAACGCATCAGCAGCCGTTAGACAATAGATAAACAAGGTTCTCGCAGTGTCTGACTGATTAGAACGCGATGCATGTGCCACTCGGCCACTCATCAAACAGGCCGAGCCTGCTTTGCCCACACAAGGCACCGCCACTTTCTCAAACTCTGCCGACGCTTCATCACTCATCGCCCCTGTAAAAACGCCATCGTGCCATAAGGAATGTAGTTCACCCTTATTAGAACCTGGCGCTAGCAACAGCGGCCCATTCTCAAGCGTCACATCATCCACAAACACTAAAACCGTTACCGTGTCATCGTTACTATGCGGCTCAAAAGTAAAGTCCTGATGCCATTTCACGACAGTGCTGGTTTTAGGTAACTTAGAATTAAACTTGCTGTGATGGAAACGAATGTTAGGCCCGATGGCGTCAACCACCGCCTGACTTGCCGCACTGTTTTTCACAATATCGAAGCACGTTTCAGACAGCTCAGTGGGTGAAGCCACACGGCGTAAAGCAGGGTGCTCGGGGGAATGATCTACCTCCACATCAAAACGAGGACGGCCATCCATTGTCACGCCATAAGCTTCCGTATGCTGCTTGCTTTCTTCAACCCACTCGGCGAATTGGGCTTGAATAGAAGCGATCTGTGTCGCATCAATAGCATCTTCAAGCAGTAGATAACCTTCATCTTTGAACTGTTGGATTTGCGTAGCGTTAAGCACAGGTGACATTGATTTACTCCGACAGTAGGGACAACTAATTGAATAGGTGTCTTTCAGAATCCATGCTTTTATGTAGGATGCGACTTACGTAAACATCTCCATCATGTTCAACATAAAAGAGCACATGAGAACCTACTATATAGCTTTTTAAACCATCATATATTTCATTGCGCTTTTTACCCAAGCCCAAATTATTTGCAATGAAATCACACATATTATTAATATCTGTTGCGTAACTGTTGGCTTTATTTAGGCCCCACTGTTTCGCACCAAAGTCCCAAATATCACTTAGATCTTCGAGCGCCAGATTACTAAGATGGTAACGATTAGGCATTCGTTTTCTCAAAGTTATTATTTTTTTCTTCAAGGAACTTGGCAAAATCGAAATCTTTAACCATTCCGCTATCGAAGCCTTTTTGCACTTCATCACGAAGCCGTTGTATTTTCATTTCATGCTCTTGAAGAAGACGCAAACCTGCACGGATAACATCACTCATAGAGCCGTAGTTGCCTGTTTCAATTTGAGCTGTTACGAACTTTTCAAGCTGACCGTCTAGTATTATTGATGTGTTTTTACTCATTTTAAAAACCTCTTTTTCTACTTAAACCCACCATAATATGGTATTTGTTTGAAAGCTACTGATAAGTAAGCCTAGATTAATTGCCTAGATCATATAATTTGAATAAAAATTAGTGGCCTGAGTAGCGTTAAGCGTTGGCATCATTAATTTCCTCCTACAAAAAGCAACGAGAGTGTCTATGCGTATTTGATCATAGCTTTTTTCATCGCTTGTTGATGTATGACCAAATGATAAGTCACTGCAATCAATATTAAAAAGGTGCCGTGTTCAAGAAGCTCTGCACGATCACCAAAAATAACATCTGCAAAAGAGAAAATGATAAATGTTACCGCACCGCAAGACATTCCAAATTTGAAAATGGCCATATCAAATGATGATTTAAAAACCTGTACCCATAGTGATATAACTAAGGGTATAGCGATAAGAATCTCCCAAGTACC
>CALKXC010000413.1 GCA_938004025.1 uncultured Leucothrix sp.
CCGCCTTCACCTCCGCTGCTTGTTGCCATCCGTTGAATCGCTTGTTGAGCACACATAAAGCTACCGACGATATTCACATTTAGCACACGTTGCAGCCTAGCTACCGACATATCAATGACTTTACAGGCCGTTTCCAGCACTCCAGCATTATTAACCAAGGCATCGAGTCGTCCAAACTCACCGTCGATTTGCTCAAACAGTGCAATCACTTCTGCTTCAATAGCGACGTCTGATTTCACGGCTAATGCTTTCTGGCCCAGCGCTTCAATTTTCTTAACGACCGCTTGAGCTTTGTCATCCTGATTACGATAGCTGATGACAACGTCCCAGCCTTTTTCCGCTGCCAATACCGCTGTTTCTGCACCTATTCCACGGCTTCCACCTGTTATCAACACTACGCGCTTTTTCATGCCAATTTCTCCTCAATTTAAAGCAAGATAAACCCTTTAACAGAAATTAGCGTTTGCGATGCACCGCTGCCTCGCGCGCCAGAATCTGCTGCAGTTTATCCTCATCAATACGCTGACCATTGATATAGCTTAACAGCTCGCCAATTCGGTCCTCACCCCAGAAAATTTGATCATCAAATCTAAAAGTGGGTACGCCAAAAATACCCAGCTCAATAGCGGCATTGGTATTATCGATTAGTGCTTGCTTCACCATAGGGTCATTGGCGGCAGCAATTGCCCAGTCAGCGTCAATCCCACAGCCTGCAACAATCTCTCTAACATCACTCTCTACAGTAATGTCACGCCCTTTACTCCAAGCCGCATCAAACAGTGCAACGGCAACCTTTCGACGTTCTTTATCATCTTCAATTGCCGTACAAATTCTCAACGCCAACAAAGGATTAAAAGGATGATTGGGCACGCTTTCCATGGGAAGACCCAAGGCATTCGCGCGGCGCATGACATCGCGAAAGGTATACACTCGCTTAGCAGTAATTTCTGCTGGGCCAATATTGCCATGAGCCTTTAATAAGCCGGCAAAAAGAATTGGTTTAACGATAATGTTTGCGTGCGTATTCGTTTCAATTTCTTCTAAGCGCGTCGAAGCCAACCAAGCATAAGGGCTAATAGGGTCGCAATAAAAACAAATGGTGTTAAGTGGCTCTTGATCACTCATGGGATTAACCTCTGACTTTCTTACCCATAAGATAACACTTTTGATGAAATTTGTGTCCACACGAAAAAATCCCCAAGTTGATTGGCAAACTTAATTTGCCGCTAACTTGGGGACCTTCAACTGACTAAGTGAATTAAACTTTTTTCCCAGCGCTATTTCAGATTCATGATGAACTCAGAGTTTTTAGTGCACTTTTTCATCACAGAATATGCTTTGATTTTGCGACCCTTAGATACCCATTTTTTAAAGAATTTACTCCATTTTACCTTTTTATATTCCATCCGAATCTTTACATCTTGCCCATTCACTCGGCCTAAGTTAACGTTTTTCTGCCATATTCTGTTTTTATTAATTATTTCATTTTTAACTGGCTTTGAGCGCCACTTTTCACTTTCAGCATCCCAATAATCAAGGTCTACTATTTTGACCTTATCGCTGGTGTTATTCTTAACTTCGATATGTATGTTTTTGCAGGCTTTGGCAAAAGCTGGTGCGGCGCCAAAAGTACTCATAAGCAATAAAGCGCAGATAGCGAGTGACGTAGTTTTTAGGTGTGAATGTGTTGTTGAAGTTGTCATGTTGTTACCTCGTTGTGGTTGTTTTGAATCAGTGACTACAAGGTAACAAGACGCCCACTGGCGGGGTATGGGGTGAATCCCCCATATGTTCAAAATACACGATGATTTATGCTGGAAGCACCTTCAGTATAAGGACTACAGCAGATGATCGGGATCGATCAAACCTTCACGAAAAGCATAAGCCAACAGCTCAGCAACCGAATGCACATCCAGCTTTTCCATCAGGCTAGTACGATGTTTGTCGACAGTTTTAGGGCTAATGACCAGTTGCTGAGCGATTTCTTTATTCGTTTTACCTGCGACAATCATATTCAAGGTTTGTCGCTCACGACCCGTCAGCACAGGAGTATTTGGTTGAGCTTGCAATACCGCTTCAAAACTTTCAGCAATGTAGCGCCCACCCTGCGTGATCAAAGGAAGGTTCTGATACAACTCCGACAGGTCATCACCTTTAGAAAACACCCCAGACACATTCGCCTCCAACAGTTGGGCTATCTGCCCTGGTGCGTTTATACCGGTCAAAATAACAATACGCGTCTTGGGACTCCATCGCTGAACGTCCAATACTACCTCTGCCCCACCCGACATCGGCATCGAGATATCCAGCAGCAATACGTCCGGTTGGTGTACCTTAACTTCAGCAAGCGCCTCAAATCCATTTTCAGCTTCTGCCACAATGTTAAGGCCTTCATCAGTTACAATACCGGGAGTTTCCAGAGCAATACGCAAGCCTTGGCGGACGATCTGATGATCATCAGCAATCACTACTGTCAACGTTTTTTCATTGCGAGAATCAACCATGACTAAATCTGCCCTAATGCCTAAGTTAACTATAGTCCATCTACTACTGATGAGTGTTTTTTCGCTAATAATATCATCACTTAATCCCGCCATTGCTGATTCAAAGCTAAGCGTCACACAGCATTGGTTTGAAGATAAAACGAAAACTTTAAACCCGGATCAAGCACTGGAACATTTTACTGTCGGAAAAGGAAAAGCGATTCAAAACAAGGTTTTCAAGCTAGGCAATGAAGCAACGCACATTTGGGTTCTGCTGAAATTAAAAAACCAAACAACAGAGGCTCAATCGCTGCGTTTATTAGCCGGAGTCCCCTATAGCAAATTATTAGAAGCGCGACAGATCGATCTGGCTAAAAGCACTCAACATCCTGTTTTCACTCCATTGATCGAAGAGAATAACAACCGCCCTTTTTCACAACGAAACAATCATTTCAGGCTGCTAAACTCCAACCGTTTTAGTTTAGGTGCAAACGCAACAAAACTCCTGCTAATCAATACCATTGTCGAAGGACCATCTTACTTACCCTTTTCGATACTGACGGACAAAGAGTTTTCTGATTTAAAGCTCAATGACTCGGTCTTTGCCGCATTATTTTATGGTTTCACAGCCACGCTTGGACTGCTGTTTCTACTGTTTAGCTTGGCCGTTAAACATCGTATCGCAATACTTTATGCTGCCCTGTTTTTATTAGGTTTATTAGTCATAGCCGATATCGATGGCTTTGCTTTTCAATGGCTCTGGCCCAAGCAACCGCTCTGGAATTATTATTC
>CALKXC010000414.1 GCA_938004025.1 uncultured Leucothrix sp.
AGGCTGGAAATAACTTCCTTACCTACCGCGCGCTCTTTTACCTTACTGACAAACTCCTTAACAACTGGCAAGGCAACATCAGCTTCTAACAATGCCATACGCACTTCACGTAATGCATCTTTGATATTATCGTCAGTTAAACGAGCTTGGCCGCGTAATTTTTTGACCGTAAGGGAGAGACGATCGCTTAGATTTTCAAACATATTTTGGGCACTTTTCAGTTGTTATGGCGATTCTAAAACATGCACAGAAACTAAAGAATAGTCATTTACTATTCTTATTAAATACGCCCTATGCACAAAGCGACTTACATTATACCATTATGCTTTCAGAATTTTCACCTGAACCAGAATAATGATAACAATTGGTAGCATTGCTATTTTACTTTATGTTGCTGCGTGCTTAGCGCTAGCAACTCAGTGGCGGGCAAAACTCAACAGAACCGAAGCACCAGCAATATCGCAGCATTATCTTATGCTCTGGATGCTCGGTACAATCATGCATGCAGTTTACCTGTATGCCCCCCTATTTCATGAGCATTATTTATCGCTCGACTTCCTAAGCGCCGCGTCACACATTATGTGGCTCGCTGGACTCATTTTGCTAATTAGCAGCATCCGGCAAAACTTTGAAAGCCTAAACTTGCTAACACTACCCTTCATTAGCTTAGCATTAGCTTTACAGATCCTTTTTAGTAAGTCAGATAACACCGGATTGATACTCAGCAGCGGCACAGGGGTACACATATTCTCTGCACTACTCGCTTACAGCATGCTGATGATAGCGGCCATCCAATCACTACTTCTGGCTTATCAACACAAACAACTTCATGCCCGTCAAAGCAATACGTTATTGAAGTTATTACCACCGCTACAAGAAATGGATTCATTGCTGTTTAGGTATATTGGGACCGGCCTTGTTTTACTAAGCATTGCACTAATTACTGGATTCATCTATCTCGAGAACTTATTCGGCCAGCAGGTAGGTCACAAAACAATCCTTTCCATTATCGCATGGCTGGTATTTTCAGCATTGCTATTAGGGCGCTGGAAATATGGATGGCGCGGCCTAAGCGCAGTTCGCTGGACGCTTAGTGGTTTCGGTCTTTTGATGCTGGCATTTTTCGGCACTAAGTTTGTACAAGAGTATTTATTAAGCTCGTGAATATAGACAATATCCCGCTGGGCCTACTTTTCTTAATCCTGTTTATCCTCTTTTTGCTGTCTGCTTTTTTCTCAGGCTCAGAAACCGCCCTTATGGCGCTGAACCGCTATAAACTCAGACACATAGCCAAACAAAACAAAGGGGCTAAGCTTGCACTTGCCCTTCTGCAAAAACCAGACCGCCTGATAGGGTTAATCTTACTTGGCAACAATCTGGTCAACATCCTTATTACTCAGTTTGCCACACTCATAGGCTTTAAATTAGGCGGTAACGTGGGTGTTGCCATCGCTACTGGCGCGCTGACTTTAATGCTGCTGATTTTTGCAGAGGTAACTCCCAAAACCATTGCGGCACTTAAATCTGAAGCAATCGCATTCCCAGCCGCTTACATATACACACCGCTGTTAAAAATCGCTTACCCGCTAGTTTGGCTAATCAACATAATGGCCAACTCCATCATAAAATTATTTGGCGTTGACCCAAAAGACGCAAGCCTCGAGTCACTCAGTCATGAAGACCTCAAAGCAGTAGTCAACGAAGCAGGCGACCTAATACCCAGCAATCACCAAGACATGCTGGTCAACGTGCTCGACATGCAATCGACTACCGTCGAAGATATTATGATTGCTAGGCCTGATGTAACCGGCATTGATATCGAAGAAGACTGGAACGATATCGAAGAAGAGATTTTACATACCAACTTCACTCGACTACTTATTTATCAAGGCCAGCTCGACAATGTCCTGGGTTTTGTAAATATACGCTCCCTGCTTCCACTATTACATGAGGACCGCCTGACTCGTGAAGGTCTTATGAAGACAATCAAACCGGCTTACTACACGCCGGCAGGAACCGTATTAACCCAACAACTGATCAATTTTCAATCCGAAAAGCGTCGCGTTGCCATCGTTGTGGATGAGTACGGCGATATCCAAGGTATGGTTACGTTGGAAGATATTTTAGAAGAGATTGTTGGTGCTTTCTCTCCCAGCGCATTTGATAACGAATTAATGCCACAAGAAGACGGCACAATCTGGGTTGATGGCGGCATGCACATTCGCGAATTAAATCGCCAACTCAATATAGAACTCCCGACCGAAGGTGCCAAAACGGTCAATGGATTAGTGACTGAACATCTCGGCTCTATCCCAGGACCTGGGGTGACAATATTAGTGAATAATTACCCTCTGGAAATTAGACAGACTCGCAATAACGCGGTAAAAACCCTTATCTTATACCCTCGCCTTAATCGTCCTAATAAAGAGGATGAAGAAACCGAAGACGAACAATGGTAATTAATAGTGGCTAAAAGCAAAACACAATACGTTTGTACTGCCTGTGGCTCGATTCATCATAAATGGGGCGGCCAATGTAGCGATTGCAGCGAGTGGAATACTTTACAAGAAGAAGCCGTAATAGCCCCTGCTCCCGCGCCAGTGCAATCACCCCATCGCTCTGGTTATGCGGGCGTTGAAGTTAACAAAATAAAATCCATCAGCGATATAGAATTCAAAGAAGACGCCAGAACCCATACGGGGCTTTCAGAATTAGACCGCGTGCTAGGCGGCGGCTTAGTCCATGGCTCCGTTATTTTGATTGGTGGTGACCCGGGAATCGGTAAATCAACTATCCTCATCCAAACCCTGTCGAACCTTACTGAGATGAAAACCCTTTATGTAACGGGTGAGGAATCCTTACAGCAAGTGTCTATGCGTGCCAAACGCCTAGAACTACCAACTGACAAACTTCGGCTGCTGACAGAAACTTGTATCGAACGAATCATTGAAATGGCAAACACCGAAAAGCCAGAAGTGATGGTCGTTGAC
>CALKXC010000415.1 GCA_938004025.1 uncultured Leucothrix sp.
GCTGAATAGCTCACAGGCCTCTGGAACGGTGACGAATCAAATTCTTGATAGTTATTCTGGTACGGGCGTGAATCACATCGCTTTACGCACGAATGATATTTGGTCGTTGGCAGAGCGCCTTGAGAAAGAAGGCATGGCGACGATGCAGGTAACTGAGAATTATTATGACGACTTAGCCGCTCGATTCAGCTTGCCAGATGAGCAGTTGGAGCGCTTGAAACACCACGGCATTTTGTATGATGAAGATGAGCACGGTGTGTTTTATCAGCTTTATACTAAGCTGTTTGAAGGGCGTTTTTGTTTTGAGATTGTGCAGCGCGAAGGGTACCAAGGTTTTGGTACCCCAAATGCACAGCTGCGAATGACGATGCAGGCCCTGGAGTTACGTGGGAGTGCATGAAAACTCAGCGGCCGAGAATTCCACGGTAGTTCGTCTTATTTAAGAGGTTGGCTCACTCTTGCGCCAACCGCCTCTGATAATCACGAATAGTCACATCAATGCCAGCATCAATCAGCTGCTTCACTAATTTTTCATCTTTTGCAGCATAAGCCCAGTGAAGCACTGTCCTACCATTAACATCCCGAATATTCAGGTCAGTAACTTTTATTAGCTCATCGACCAATTCGCGATTTCCACCGCCTCTCGATAGCTTTTCAACAGCAATTAACAGCGCGGTATAATCGCCAATGCTTTGAGCATTAGGGTCAATACCTTTTGCTAGCAGCAGTTTGGTCAATCCAACATTTCCAGCAAGCGCTGCATGGTGTAGCGCAGTCCGGTTATCATAGTCGACGGAGTTCAAATCTAAACCTGCACGCACCATTTCAGCAATGAAAGCATTCCGCTCCTCATCCGATCTTAAGCCGCCACCTCTGCGAATAAACACATGCAGTGCATTGAGGCCGCTCTTATCTTGAAGCGATGGGCTGCTGCCATTTTCCAGCAGGAATTGACTAAGTGATAGATTGCCATTTTCTAAAGCATAATGAAGCGGCGTCTTGCCTTTTTGGCCATCAATATTATCATGCACGTTAAGATCAAGCTGGTGCTTTAATAGTTCGGTGATAAGCGCCTGCTTGTTGCTCCCTCTCTGATTGATCAATTGACTAATCAGTGGCACGCCACGGATACGCATATTCACATCTGCGCCTAACTCCGTCAGCACAGGGATTAAGTCGAGGCGGTTGTTACTAACCGCAAGGTGTAGCGGGGTGACGCCATCCACGTTTTTCTCATTCACATCCGCTCCCGCTTTGACCATGGCCCGGATAAAGTCAGGGCCTGTGTTTTCTCCAGGATAGCGAGTCCGAATCGCTTGGAAGAAGGGGGCTTCATCGTTTGAGTTTTTGGTGTCGGCATCAGCGCCTTTGGCTAGTAAATGCTGAGCCAGTTCATAAATCGGCATAGCAATATGTAGCGGGGTGCGGTCTAACTCATCACGTGAATTAATATCTGCACCATTCGCCAACAGTAGATCAACTAAAGCGAGACGATTTTGAAGCTCGATAGGGGCTGATTTCATTTGTGTGACGTAATACCAAACGGCATGAACTAGCGGCGAGTGTGATTTCTCCTCGACAGCATTAATATTTGCACCGTTTTCCAATAGCAGCGATACCATGTCGAGCTTGCCAGTTTCTACTGCGACTAGTAAGGCACTACGTAGTTGGAGGTCCCTAAGCTCAGTATTCGCACCTATTTCAAGCATTGTTTTAACAATCCCAAGCTTGTTTTTACGCACGGCTTCCAGCAGAGGTGAGATGCCTCTAGCGTCCTGTATATGTGGACTGGCACTGTATGAAAGCAATGATTTTGCAATGTCAGGAGTGCCGCCACTGATGGCCAGGTGTAAAGCAGTTTCCTGATATTCATTCAACCAGTCTACTGGATGGTGAGCTTTAAGTAATTGATTGACGGTAAACAGATAGCCATTTAGCGAGGCGGTATGAAGCAAGGTGCTCTTGCTGACTTTATCACGATAAGAAATCATCTGATTAAGAGAAAGTTCGGGTAATTGCTCAACCGCACTACGCCCCTGTACCATCATTGAAAAAAGTAAGTCAGGGGAGCGGAGCTTTGCGGCTGATAAGTCAAAGTGGGATAGGCTCTCTTTCCAGTCAAAGGCTGTGATGGGCAGCGACTGCGCCAGCAAAGCTAATGCATAGTCCTGATTATCAACCATTAGTTGCTGAATTGATTTACCTTCCCAGTTTTTGAGGTTCCAGTCACCCCCGTTGGCCAGTAGCCACTCCATCCAAGTAATGTGCTTTTTATAATAGGCGACATGGACAGGCGCATTTCCAACACGATTTAGTTTATTGAGAGCAGCTGGTGTTTTAGTTTTTAACAATTTGGCCAGTGCTAAATTGCCGCTGTAAGCCGTCATAAAGAAAGCGGTTTCATCATTCTTGTTAAGCGTGTCGGCGGCAATGCCACTATCGAGTAGCAGCTGACCCATAGCTGCATTGGTGTCACAGCGGCTACCATTACAAGGCTGTAGTGCGAGAGTGTGCAGTGCTGTATCACCGCCAGTATCTTGCTGTGAGAGTGTGTTATCTTGTTCAGCGATAATAGCCAAGTAGCGTTTAACCCAGTCAGCATTGCCGAGTTTCACAAGCTCATGCAGTGGTGTTTGTTGCTTCACATTACTGATGTTTTTAAGGTTTCCAGCACTCAGTAAATAATTGACTCCTGCCGTATTACGATTGCGTAAAGCTAGGTGGAAAGGCGTGTCGCCTGCATTGTTTTGTGCATTAATGTCAGCGCCTGCTTCCAACAACGTTTTTAATAATAGTCGTTGTTCGGCCTGAGTGTTCGGGGCAGCAAGGTGTAGCGGTGTTTCATCATTGGGCAATTTGATATTGGGTGATACCCCCTTTGCTAGTAGGAAGTTCACGATATCAAGGTTGTTACCACTCTGTTCACTCATGGCTAGGTGTAACGGACTGATTTTCTCATTGCTGACTATACTGAAATCAACCCCCAGTGTTTTTAGATATTCCAAGCCAGCAAGGCATTCAGTAGGGTCCCATTGGCAATTGCTCATGTTCATCCATTCATGAACCAACGAATTGCCTTTACTATCCACCGCTTTAGGATCAGCTCCCAAAGAGATAAGGAAGGGGGCGTTGTCTTTTAAGCTCTGTACGCCTCCGGCTGCTTTAATGGTATTTGGTAAGCTGACTTGTATGAGTTCTTGCTCCAATGCAGGAAGCTTCACTAAGCGCTTTAGGCTAGGAAGGCTTTCTGAGTAAAACAACCAAACCATGTTTTTCAGGATTGGCTTAGGGTGAGCAGCTAAGGCTTCAACCTGTCGCTCAAATAGTTCAGGGATGTGTTCGAACAGTTGGTTATTGCTCAAGGCGGTTTGTAGCGGAGTTTCGCCTTCTTTGTTCGCTTGATAAAGCGCTTGCAGCCCACCTAGCTGTTCGATTAGGAAGTCATACTTCTCTAAGGCAAGCGTTTGATTGGTGTCTTTGGAATAAAAATAGCCATTAAGTCGTTGTATAAGATTTCTGCCACCTTCCGAGGTTGCTTTTAAATTCCAGCCTTTGTTTTGCAGCGATTTTAAGAGGCCAATAGAGCCTGCGTTATTACTCCTAACTAATGAAGACAACACTTCCCACTGCTCTTGTTCGCTAGGAATAGAGGACTGTTTAGAGAGTAAGAAATCAAACAGCTCAGGTTGATTAAGCGTTGATAGTAATGGAGAACGTCCCGCTTCAAAAGTGGGTAACACCGCGCCTTTCGCTAACAACCGCTCGATTAAAGCAACGCCCTCTTTAGGGTGAATACGACCTTCTATAATCGACTGAGTGAGCTTGTTCTTGCTATCAATAACGGGGAAGTCACGTTGTTCAAGTAAGAGTTTGGCGACCTTATAACGTCTTAGGTTAATGACTTCTTCCAGCAAATTAGGGGTGTATTGAGCATCGGGAAACAGCGTTAAAAACTGTGATGCATACTCCGTGTCATCTTTACCGTATTTGCTCGAGTCGCCGATATAATCCATCGCGGTAGCATCGCGGGTATCACGCAAATTGATGTTCAGGCTCGTTTGCTGAGACAGCCACTCGGTAGTTTTCATACTGCTAGATTTAACCGCGGTATGAAGCAATGACTGAGCCTGATTGTTCAGCTGATTTAGATCAGTTAAAGACGTCGAAAGGTGCTTGGCAATATTAACGGCATCCGCTCTAACCGCAGCGTGCAAGGTGTCTTTCAGTTGAATAGGCATTCCGTTCTTTTGATACACCGCTAATATCTTGAAGGCATCTGTTTGAATCACCTGATTAAGCAGCTGTCGCTGGTTTGCATCAAGGAATCCAGGCTTAGTAAACAGCTCGTATTGTTGGATTACTTTGTCGATTAACGCAGGTCGATTGCTATCCTCATCGCCGTTGTTAGCCAAGATTCGCAATAGCTCTCGAGGCTCAGATGCTTCGAATGAGTCTAGCTTCGCGCCATTATCAACAAGGAATTCGAGCGTTTCAAACTCCCCATTTTTAGCCGCTGTTATGACCATCGAAGGATAGAAGCTTGGGTGTCTTTGAACATCAGCCCCAGCTTTTACCAAAATTCTTACTAATGCGTCCTGTTTGTTAACAATCGCCGTGTCTAAGGCAGTAAATTCAAATGGGCCGACTTCATTAACATTAATGCCTTTATCAAGAAGCAGTTGCATGAGTTTGGGGTGTTTATTGCTTGTGGCAATGTGTAGCAGGTTTTGCCCATCTGAAAACTTGTGACTCAAGAGCGCTGGTTTTTTATCGAGTAGCTGTGAGACAAGTTGCGTGTTACCCAAACGGCTGGCGACCTCTATTGCTGCGGTTCCAAATTTATCTTGAGTATCAATTTCAGCACCAGCTTCAAGCAATAGCTGTGTCACGCTGTCAGGCGCTTTTTCACGGATAGCATAGAAAAGCGCACTGCTGCCTAAAGGGTTAGTTTTTTCAATATCGGCACCCGCTTTTAGCAAGGCTTGCAATATAGCCAAGGCACTTTGCTCATCATCATTCGACCCTCTGATTGCCATCGTGAGAGCCGTTTCAGCGTAGCGATTTTGTGCGCTTAATTGCATCGAGCTGATCTGTCTGTTGACTTCATCAATATCAAGATTTTGCACTGCTCGCATTAGTGGGTTATTGCCAAAAGCGTCCGTACCGCTTCGGGCAGTTGGAATAGGGGTCGCTTGAAGTAACTCAGCGATTTGATTATGCCCAGCATTTTTAGCCAACATGGCAGGAGTGTTATTGCCCCAGTTTTCAATGGTTGGGTTGGCACCTTGTTTGATCAATTCACCAACAAGTGTTTGATCGCCAACCGCTGCGGCAAAATGAAGCGCCGTCCAATCACCACGAGATAACGCGTTAAGGTCAGTGTTTTGCTGCAATAGTTTATTAGCAACGACTAAACGCTTATTAGCAATGGCCGTATGAAGCGGAGTGCGGCCGTCGCGGTTTTTGGTATTAATCTTTGCGCCGGCTTTCATCAAGCGTTCAACTAAACGGGGTTCGCCAATTTTAATGGCCAGCTGTAGCGCGGTGTCACCAAACTGGTTTTGTGAATCAATTGGAATGTCATTTTGTAAAACATAATTGACCGCAATTGCTGACCTAGCACGGACTGCAGCGTGAAGCGCGGTATTACCTTGGCTAGTTGGGAATTGCTTGAGGTCAATTGGCGCCGCAACTTTTGCAGGGGTGGTATTGGGCTCGGTAGTGTCAGTGACTGTGGTGGTATCAGTCGGAGTGACCGTTGACTTTATGCCTAACGCAGCTAATATTCTAAAATCACCTCTTCTTTGAGCGAGGTCAATAGCATTTGCACCCGACTGATTACGTATTGTTGCGTCGGCCCCAAGCTCGATAAGCTTTTCAATAAAGTCAGCCTGGTTCCAATTACTAATCGCGCTGTTTAGCGCGGTGTCGCCGCTAAAGTTTTGCGCATTAATTTGTTCTTCGCTCAGAATTGCGAATAGTGTTCTGTAGTTTTCGAGATCAATTCCACCCCAACGCTCGGTGAGGTAGTGCAGCGCTGTTTTTCCCTGATTGTCTGTAAGTGATAAGTCGCTTGATAAAAACTGATTGTGGAGCTTTGCATCTTGATCCTGCATCGAGAGCATCAGAGGCGTTTGGCCCTGCGCGTTTTGTGAGTTCTCACCGCCAAATTTCAGTAAATGAGGCACTGCTTTTTCGGCCCCGTTTCTGACGGCAATATGTAAAGGGGTATTGCCTTGTGAATCTTTCGCTAGTCGCCACTCAGGGTTGTAATCTAACAGGAACAAATTGTCTTCAGTGTTACCTCGGCTAAACGCTATGTGCATAGGGTTTTGCAATGAGCAGGGGTCGATCATCGGTGTGTTTAGCTTTGCCAATTTGAAAAATACAGCACGCTGGCCACTGTTCACAGCGCTGTGGAGAGGGGGAGAGCAAGCATTGGATTTGTTTAAACTGACACCCTCACTAATGAGGTGATCGAGGACTCGTGTCGCACCGCCACTGATGGCACTTCGCAGTACATTGCTGTAAACATTAGGATTATTATCAAACTTAAACCCCTGGCTGGTTAAATACTTAAAAATTTCAATCTGATCATTTCTAGCGACTGTTGCTGCATAATAATCAATTTGATCATCCAGCTTAATGCCAAGGCTTTGCACAAATCGAATCGTTTCTAAATCGCCGCTGGCAAAAGCGCTTCTCATCCATTGGCTCTGATTCGGATTGTTGGCTTTTTCTGCATCGGTTTGCTTGCTCAACAACCATTTCACAATTGGAAGGTGAGTATTTCGGATGCCAGTGTCGATCGAAGCACCGCAGTTTTCGATCTGAAGAGGATAGAGTAGTTGTGCAACTTCAAGGCGACCGTGCTTAACGGCTTCAGTAAGTTCACAGCGACCGTGATAGCGAGACTTTTTGCCGTTCTTTGAATCTTCCGTGGTGAGTCGCTCCAATATCGTTTTTACGATCGATAAATCACCGACCCGAGCCCCATAAAACAGCGCTCTTTCCGTTGGTTCGCTTTTGTCGTTATCCAACATGTAACGTGCAATCGGAGCAAAGCCGCTGGCTAACGCTGCAGTCAAAGGCGTGTGGTAGTCCTTCCAAGGATGTTTAACCGTGCTTTGAGCACCTTTCCCCATGAGACCTTTTACTTGATCAAAGTCTTCATCAATCGCTGCATTCAACAGCTTAGTGTTTAGGATATTTTGGGCGGGTGTGGAGATGAAACTTGTGGAGTTTGCTGCGCTGGCTGCGTTGCTATTAACAGCGTCATCAGCTGTTGCTGAGGAGCTAAAAAGTAAGGCGCTTAATAAACTCAGGCGCACTGTATTTGAAATGGGAGTGTTTCTTAGTCGGACACTAAACATAACTAAAGTCCGTTTATCGCAGATGTCGAGGATTAGGGTGTTTTGGGGTAGCTTAAGTGT
>CALKXC010000416.1 GCA_938004025.1 uncultured Leucothrix sp.
TTCTTCCCGACTAACAAATGAAATTGCATTTCCAGAACTTCCCGCTCTCCCTGTACGACCAATACGATGGACATAGTCTTCAGCTAGGTATGGCAAGTTGAAATTAACCACATAATCTAAGCCTTGAATATCGATACCTCTGGCTGCCACTTCAGTAGCGATTAGAATCTGTACTTTGCCGCTTTTGAAATCAGCAATGGCTCGACGCCTAGCACCTTGGCTTTTATCACCATGACAAATGGCAACAGGATGCTTCTTTAGTTTAAGCTTGAGCTTGTCAGCCTGATCCTTAGTACTGGTAAATACTAATACCTGATACCAGTTGTATTCTTCAAGCAGCTCCATGAATAGGTCAATTTTGCGAGCTTCTTCAATAGGGTAAAGCACGTGTTGAACTGTATTAGCGGTGACTTGGCCTTTGCTCGTGCGAATTTCTTGGAAACCTTTCATGATTTTGTGTGAAAGCTCACTAACACCCGCAGAAGAGGTTGCCGAGAACATGAGTGTCTGTCGTTTCGTTGCCGTTAGCTTTAACAAACCTCGAACGTCCGTGACGAAACCCATATCCAGCATGCGGTCCGCTTCATCGAGTACAACAAAAGCAACATTAGCCAAATCAACATTACATTGCTCGATATGCTCAAGCAGTCGGCCGGGCGTTGCGATTAAGAGGTCGACACCAGCCTCAAGCTTGTTTGCCTGACCAGCTAGTTTGGTACCACCGTAAACCGACGTTATTTTTAAAGGTAAAAACTGTGCATAGCCGCCAATGGTTTCTGCTAACTGTTCCGCAAGCTCTCGCGTTGGTGTCAATACCAACGCTCGTGGGCTAACAACTTCTTCAGACGCATTTGCATCAGTCATCAGCTGTTGAAGAACGGGAATGGCGTATGCGGCCGTTTTCCCTGTCCCGGTTTGAGCAATCGCCAATAGATCTTTACCGCGACGTGCAGGAATAATCGCCTGTTCTTGTATCGGCGTCATTTCTTTATAACCGCAGGCGTCGATGCCTTTTTGCAGGTCAGGTACGAGGTCTAGTGATGAAAAAATCATGGCAAATCCTTATGAGCGTTATCCGCTTGAGGTGGCGAAGTATATAGGAATTGTCCATGACTTGGCTGTTAATTCAAACCAATTGCTATCAATTGATCACCGTTAGGATCTTGGTCCGTATCGTTGTCGTATAAAATCCACGGAGATAAGCAACTAGCGCTTTTCGTGCAGGGGTCGGTCAACGATCTTAAGAAGGCTAATAACTGATCAACTTCAGTGTCGTTTAGACTTTGTGACTTCAATGCAAAATTATCATGATCCAAGGCCTCTTGAGTATTACGCTTCATTCTGTCTAGGTTTTGTAAACCGGGCTGCTTAAGTTGGTTCCAATCATAATTATCGATTGCATGCTGCGCGTTAATATAATGTCTAACTGCGGCTTCAAGCGTGGTGTATGCACCGGCATGTCCCCAAGGGCCTGTCGTTTCAACGTTTAACAAGGTAGGGGTGCGAAACGCAAACTTGTCGGCTTCATTCTTGGTTTCTCTGTAACGACCATAATCATGTATAGCCTCACCGTCACGATCTAAGTCGCCTTTACCCCGACCTATTTGTGGCATACCTATATTATGAAACTTCTCATCAGTAAAGAAATCACCTGAATGGCAACGGGCACAGCCTGCGCCACCTTTCGATTGATCTTTAAAGAACAACGCTGCACCAGCTTTTACATAATTTGAAATGGCGTTCTTATCACCCCTCACATAACGTGACCAAGGGGAGTCCATAAATAGCTGTGAACGCTGATACTCACTTAATAGGAATGAAATATTTTGTTCTGTAATCACTTCCTGAGCGCTAGCGTTAGGTTTTCCAAATACCCCTCGAAACTTAGCCAGCCAATAATCAGTTCTTGGAAGTTGCCCAGCACCAGCGCCGTATCCGCCTAAGCGCTGCGCTAAAAACTCACGAATCTGCTGATTGTTTTTATCATTGTGAGAAAAACCTTTCATCTCTTCAGGGGAGGTGACTGGAAAACGAGCTTGCGCATGTACTAGGTTAACACCCGCTCTAGGGTCAGTCGTGTTGATATCCACTTCAGGAGTACGAATGCCATTATCAACTTTTTCAATTCTGCCATCTAAGAACAACGTTTTTTCCCATGCGGCAATATTAAACGTCGTCGGGGCATTTCTTGGTACAGTCGGTCCGCCATCATGATGAGGTGAGCCTTGCTTGTGGCGTCTTTGGCTGCCTAACAGGTTTGGGTTCACCGCATCCACGCCGATAGGTAAGCTAAGATTATCTCCACCTCCCATAAGTGGATGATGACAAGTCACGCAGGCCGTATCCCGATTACCACTTAAAGACTTTGAGAAAAACAAACGTTTGCCTAGCTGACTAGTCGCTGCATAAATACTAGGAGGCGTGTTTTTTACAGGATCTCCACGCAGTCCTCTCGCTTGAATCTGCTGATTTAATTCAGTGTCTAAAGTTGAAATATTTTGATGGGTGTTTGTATTATCACTATGGTGAATAGTTGAACCTGATTCTGATTCCATACAGGCAGTCAGCAGGAATGAAAACGTTAGGATTAGAGCTGATTTATAATGAGTATACATGGCCAACCTTGTGATTCTGAAAGTATTGTTTTAATGATTTATTAATTCAGATTTAAGGTTATCGTTATTGAAAATTAGTTAAACCTCCAGCATAGACAGAAGAAGAGGGAAGGCCGATGAAGTAGAAGCGCACTGATAAATTTTATTATCAGTACTCCCTAATGATTTACATGATAAAATCCCGTGCAAAATAACGGGCAATAGATCAAGACGACAATGATTCATTCTGATGGGCGATTTAAAGGGGCATGTGATGTCGATATTTACTATCAGACTTGGGTCCCTGAAGGCGAGATAAAAGCAGCAATTCTGCTAATTCATGGTTTAGGCGAACACTCAG
>CALKXC010000417.1 GCA_938004025.1 uncultured Leucothrix sp.
GCAGATGGCCAAGCACTAACGACACCGACCAAGTTCACTGCCGCACAGGCAGCTTAGAAAGCCTGCTTAGCAACGTCCAGCTTCATTGCCTCGTTCACTGCCGCACAGGCAGCTTAGAAAAGTCTAAAATAGTACCCGCTGTAAATCGTGAAGTTCACTGCCGCACAGGCAGCTTAGAAAGACCCGTTTTCTAAATTAAAACTATGTAAATCAAAAGTTGAACTTGAAATTTACATGGTTTTAATTATTATGAAGCCATGTATAGACGTGAAATAACACAAGAACTAAAAGAAAGTAGCCGCGAATACCCAGTTGTCACTTTGCTTGGTCCACGCCAGTCAGGAAAAACTACGCTGGCGCGTGAAACATTTCCAGACAAGCCTTACTTCCTGCTTGAAACACCCGATATTCGTCAGGCAGTTGAGATGGATCCTAAAGGGTTTTTGTCTCAACTGCCGGATGGCGCAATTCTGGATGAAATACAGCGAGTCCCTGTTTTGTTGTCTTACATTCAGGGAGTGGTGGATGAAGCGCAAAAACCTGGGATGTTCATGCTAACTGGGAGTCATCAGCCGGACTTGCATCGAGTGATCAACCAGTCGTTAGCAGGTCGCACAGCTGTACTTACTTTATTGCCTCTCTCGTTCACAGAGTTGAAGCAAACCAAGCCTAAACTGGAGCCATTTGAATGTGTCTGGCAAGGTGCATATCCGCGCTTGCATCAGTTCGATTTAAAGCCTGACCGCTTTTTCAATAGCTACTTGCAGACCTACGTAGAAAGAGATGTGAGGGCGATGATTAATCTGGCTGATCTAAGCCGTTTCCAACAGTTTCTAACACTTTTAGCTGGTCGTGTTGGTCAGCTGGTTAATTATTCTGCGCTTTCCAATGACATTGGTGTTTCATCAACAACAATAAAAAACTGGGTTAGTGTATTAAAAGCTTCTTACATTTTATTTGAGTTACCCCCTTACTTTGAAAACATTCGTAAGCGCGTAGTAAAGTCCCCAAAGTTGTATTTTACGGATACAGGCTTAGCTGCGTTTCTTCTGGGTATCCATAGTGCTGATCAGGTGAGTCGAGATCCTCTAAGGGGTAATCTTTATGAGAACCTTATTATTTTAGAAGTTCGTAAAGCATTACTGAATCAAGGGAGGCGCGCTGAGCTTTATTTTTATCGTGACTCCAATGGCAATGAGGTTGATTTGATTGTCCGGGATGCTCGTGGTTTATTGCCAATCGAAATAAAATCTTCAGCAACTTTTAACAAGCAATTTCTGAAAGGTATTGAGAAGTTTAGACAAGAAGCTCCAGCATGCGCGAAGGAGGCCTATGTTTTATACAGTGGTTCAGATGAGTTACGGGTCAATAATGTGAAGATTTGTAATCTACTCAAGGGTGATGTCATCAGTGATATAACAAACCTAAACCAATAAGAAACGAAATGTAAATTGTAAAAGCGAAAATTAGCGAAGATAATAGAAAAATAACGCAACTTTAAGAAGTGACTATGGATTTACGAAAAAGCAACACCGAGCGACTGAAAGAAAAAGACCGTGTCTTTGATGTTCTAGTGCTTGGTGGTGGAATAAATGGAGCAGTATCAGCTGCTTCGCTATCTGCAAAGGGTGCAAAGGTGGCTTTAATTGATAAAGGCGACTTCGCAGGTCTGACGAGTTCTAATTCCTCAAACCTAGCTTGGGGTGGCATTAAGTACCTCGAAAGCCATGAGTATTTCCTAGTAAACAGCCTCTGTAAAAGCCGTAACCATTTAATGCGCAGCTACCCGTCAACGGTTAAAGAGATTCGCTTTTTAACGACTATTCAAAAAGGCTTTCGTTTTCCTGTTTGGTTTGTTTACTTAGGCACAATTTTCTATTGGTTAATCGGTCGCTTTTTCACGCAGGGTCCTGACTTCATGACGGTAGATACCATCAGAGGTCGTGAGCCTACGATAAATACTGATAATGCAGCGGGTGGTTTTGAGTACTCCGATGCCTATCTCTATGACAATGATGCACGATTTGTATTTAACTTCATTCGATCAAGCATGAATTACGGCTGTGTCGCTGCAAATTACGTCGAGTCGCTTGGCGCGGTTCGTGAAGATGGCTTATGGAAGGTTTCAGCTCGGGATAACATTTCAGGGGATACGTTTACCATAAAAGCGAAAGCATTGGTCAATGCCTGTGGCCCTTATGTCGATGCACATAACAAGGTGACTGAACAAAAGACAGAGCATCAGCATCTATTTTCTAAAGGTATCCATCTAATCATCGATAGAGTCACTGAAGAGGAACGCATCCTAACGTTCTTTGCCAGCGACGGCCGCTTATTCTTCGTGATTCCCATGGGTAACAAAACCTCAGTAGGTACCACCGATACTCAAGTCAGTGATCCTAACGTGGGTGTTACAGAAGAAGATCGTGAATTTGTCTTGGAAAACATCAATAGCCTACTAAAACTCAATAAACCTATTACAAAAGACGACATCATCGCCGAACGTTGCGGCGTAAGACCACTTGCTCAAAAAGGCGGCGACGGTATTGCAGACTGGGTAAAGCTCTCACGTAAACATGCCGTAGATACGAATTTCGAAGATAAACACATCAGCATATTCGGCGGGAAAACCACTGACTGCATCAACGTTGGTAACGAAATAGCCGGCTTAATCAAAGATATGGGCATCGACCTTCCATTCGAAAAATTCAAATGGTACGGTGAAGATGATGATTCTGTTCGCGATGAGTTCTATCACCAAGCAAAACTCATGGACTTGGATGCCTACACCGTAAAAGGCTCCTCGGAACCCCTAACCCAGCGCCTATGGCGTCGATATGGTGGAAATGCTCTAGAGCTACTAGAAGACATCCGCCGCAACCCAAGGCAAGCCGAACGCTTGATGAAAGATGCAGAATACCTACGCTGCGAAATAGAACACACCGCCCGCCACGAAATGGTCACCAAACTAGAAGACTTCCTGCGACGACGCTCAAAAATAACCCAAGTCGTCAGAAATGAAGACATCATCGATGCCCCCGGTCTCAAAGAGGCCTGCAAAATCTTCTTTGGCGATGAGGCTGAATCTAAGAGGCAAGAATATATTGAGTCTCTTAAGTAGAGTGGTTTGATCTATTTCTTGTTAAGACAACATTGATATTTTTTAGCAAAATCTCAATTGGAGTTTCTGTATATAAACACAATCCCAGCCAAATTAATTGAGCAGAAGCTTAGCGAGCACGACATCTCAAACCCAGCACCAGAAGTTAGGCGTTAAAAATTACCCAGTATTAAGTGAGGATTGTGTGGTCGATTTGGCGAATCATTTCAGCGAAGCTGAGTGAGCGAATTGACTACACAATTCTCGCGCCCCCATCTAAGCCCTAACTTCTCAATACCAAAGCATAATAAATTGTATTTTGTGACATCCGCCCAAACCTTGATACACTACCGCGAAATTCAATAACGACCCTTAAGGAGGTTACTAATGGCCCTAGTTTATTACGTAAAACATGACGGCGGACAATTTGAAGCAGACATTCCAGCGGGTAACACTGTTATGGAAGGTGCTGTAAATAATGGTATCGATGGAATTTTAGCCGAATGTGGGGGTGCACTAAGCTGCGCAACTTGTCACGTTTACGTTGATGAGGCTTGGGTTGATAAGTTTGAGCCTGCTGATGAGATGGAGCAGGATATGTTGGAAGTAGTTAGCGGGCCTAAAGAAAATAGCCGTTTAAGTTGCCAATTGCATATCAAAGACGAGTTGGATGGTTTGATCGTTCACTTACCAGAATCACAATTCTAAACACCCTACATTATAGTTGAGCGACTACATGAGCACTTTTGACGAGCAAATCCAGCACGCGATCGATACTAAAACGAAGCCGCTGGGTGCTTTAGGCAAACTGGAAGCTGTTGCATTTCAGATAGCCAAGATACAGCAGACGCTGACTCCAGAGTTAGTCAACCCTTCGATCCTCACCTTCGCAGGCGATCATGGTGCGGCTAATGCGGGCGTAAGTGCTTACCCGCAAGAAGTCACGTTCCAGATGGTGATGAATTTTTTACAGGGTGGCGCAGCCATTAATATCTTCTGCAAGCAAAACGATATCGCGCTGCAAGTGGTTGATGCGGGCGTAAATTTTGATTTTGAAGATGCACCAGGCTTAATAAATGCGAAGATAGCTAATGGAACGGCCAATTACATTGAAGAGCCTGCCATGACTCAAGATCAGCTTGATGCTTGTCTAGAAAAGGCGACCAATATTGTCGCAGAGGTTGCGGCGAGCGGCTGTAACGTGATTGGCTTTGGTGAAATGGGCATTGGTAATACCGCTTCTGCTAGCTTGATCATGAGTGCCATCTGCGAGCTGCCTATTGAGCGCTGTGTAGGTCGTGGCACGGGTTTAGATGATGCTGGTCTTGACCGTAAGCTTGGCTTGCTAACTGAAACCCAATCAAACCATGGTTTGATGTCTGATCCTCACCAGATTCTGCAAACGTTTGGTGGTTTTGAAGTGGCGCAGATCTGTGGTGCAATGCTTGCTGCAAAACAACACAACATGATTATTATGGTGGATGGGTTTATCGCTACAGCAGCCTATTTGGTTGCTCAGGCAATTAATCCTGAGATTAGTGAGAATGCGATCTTCTGCCATACGTCTAATGAATCAGGTCATCAGCTAATGCTGGATTATTTGAAAGCAGAGCCATTAGTCAACTTAGGCATGCGCTTAGGTGAAGGAACCGGTTGTGCGGTTGCATACCCACTGATCAAAAGCGCAGTGGCGTTTTTAAATGGCATGGCCAGTTTTGAATCAGCGGGCGTTTCTGAGGCTGAGATTGCTTAAACAGCGATACAAGCTTTGCCCGCTTTGGTGGTATTTGCGTTCAAATAACGTTAAATATCCCTTAGCGGGCGTATTATTCTTTAAACTTGTAATGCCTTGCGGTTCAAATTCTTCACAGCCGGCAGTGGTTTCACCAGCTATTGTCAGTGCCTGACTAAACTCCTCAATATAGATTTTCCAATTGCTGCGAACTTCCAGTGTTCCGCCCAAGCGCAAAATATCCACGAAAGCAGGGTGACCATGCCATCGGGTTTTAAGCTGCACTGACTTTGGATAAGGGTTGGGGTAAAGAAGGTAATGTTTCTCAAGCTGCCAGCCGGCGTTAACCGCAAGTTTCCAAAAGTCGATGCAATCAGCCTGTGCCATTAAACAGTTAGGAGGTAGTGGCTGTTGATCTTCTTTGCCAAGGCGTTTCGACGAACGATCTAGTCCAAGTACCCAAGCATGCGGATGCTGTTCGGCAATCATACGACTGCTAAACCCAGTCCCACAACATGAGTCCATGATAATAGGCATCGGGTTAGCAGCGATTGTTTCTGCTACTTCATTAAATGCCCGAACAGTATGCTCTGCGGGCGGTTTTTTAAACTCTGTATTGAGGTGCTTGAGAACAACTCTTTCAAGGTTATCGTGAATACCTTGTTGATTGCTGTAAATCTCTCGTGAATCGCTAATTCTCTGTTCGTTTTCC
>CALKXC010000418.1 GCA_938004025.1 uncultured Leucothrix sp.
GGTGACGTGTGCGTATTTTTCAGTTTCTGCACAGTGCAGCTGCTTGAGTCCCGCTTCACTGATGACTTTAGACAGGCAGGTTTCTGGCTCTTCTTTTGCAAATACGATCGGGCCGGTGAGGGTGTTGTCGTACTCTGTCATGGTGGTGAGGGTGGTTGCCTCAAAGTCGCCTCGATCAAAATGTTCAAAGTTTTTGTGTGACAGCGCGGCTGCCATTTGGCGTGGACGATCGTTACGGAAGTTAAAGAAAATGGCGTGGTCATTTGCCGCGATTTTTTCAGCGCCCTCGAAGATGCAAGGTTTTACAAACTCGTCGGTTTCACCGTTGGCATAGGCAGCCGTCATGGCAGCGTCTGCGGTTTCAAAGCTTTCTCCTTGGTGATTCACCATGGCTTGCCACGAAACTTCCGTGCGGTCCCAGCGTTGGTCACGGTCCATCGCGTAGTAACGTCCACTGACGGTAGCGATTTGCCCAGCATTATTATCGAGGCAGTCTTGAATGGTTTGGATAAAACGTTTGCCTGAGCTAGGTGAAGTGTCACGACCATCGGTAAACGCATGCACCATTGGAATGACATCGTTTTTAGCGCAAAGCTCAATGAGTGCGCATAGATGATTAATGTGTGAGTGCACGCCACCATCTGAGGCTAAGCCTAGTAAGTGGAGTGGTCTTGAAGCGGCTTTTGCAGCATTAATTGCTTCAAGGATTGTGGCGTTTTCTGCAAAGCTTCCGTCTTCAATCGCGTCATCAACTCGCACTAAGTTTTGCCTTATTATCGTGCCGCAACCGATGGTTAGGTGGCCGACTTCAGAGTTGCCCATTTGTCCTTCGGGTAGTCCGACCGGTGTGCCTGAAGCTTGTAGTGTGGTGTGAGTGTTAGAACCAAAGTAGCGATCAAGATTTGGCGTATTCGCCTCAACAACGGCATTATTTTGCTTGCTAGGGTTGGTACCGAAGCCGTCTAAGATGATGAGAAGGGTATTGCGACGCGGTGCTGATTGATTGCTCAATGGTCTAAACCTTTTTTGTTTATTTTGAGGTTTAATTCTAAGTGATTTATGCTTTATTTGCATCCTCTAGCATGGCTGCTTTCCATTAGTCAGCGCTAGTATTTAAGTTAACTGAGCTTTGATAGTATGAGCTTACTAAAATTAAAATAAGCGAATACGATGAGCCTAGCCGTTGCCTATACCCGTACTAATGACGGGATCAATGCTCCTCAAGTGAGTGTTGAAGTTGATTTGAGCCATGGCTTGCCGGGCTTTTCTATTGTCGGCTTGCCTGAAGCTGCGGTCCGTGAAAGTAAAGATAGAGTGCGTTCTGCCATTATTAACTCAGGGTTTGAGTTTCCGAATAACCGCATTACCGTTAACTTAGCCCCGGCGGATCATCCTAAGCAGGGTGGTCGATTTGATTTACCCATCGCTATTGGTATTTTGGCAGCATCGGGTCAAATAGAGCAGGTAGCCTTGGATTCTTATGAGTTTATTGGTGAGCTAGCCTTAAGCGGTCAGCTACGTTCGGTTAATGCGGTGTTGCCTACAGCATTTGCGGCTCATCATAAGGGCCGAGCGATTATCTTGCCTGAAGGCAATGCGCAAGAAGCTGGCATCATCGAAAGTGCGCTGGTGTTTCCTTGTACCGATTTAATGTCGGTGGCTAAGCACCTTAACAATCAACAGCCCTTAGGTTCTTATCATCGTAAACGTCCGGATAAAAAGTCGGGTTTTCATTTAGATTTATCGGATGTGAAAGGGCAGTTTCAAGCGAAGCGTGCATTAGAGATCGCAGCGGCAGGAGGTCATCATTTATTAATGGTAGGGCCTCCTGGAACGGGTAAAACGATGTTGGCGAGCAGGCTGTCTGGGATTTTGCCAGAGATGACTGAAAGCGAAGCCTTGGAGTCGGCTTCAATTGCTTCGGTAAGCCACCAGGGTTTTGATTTTGAAAACTGGTCGAGGCGTCCGTTTCGTGAGCCGCATCATACCGCTTCGGCAGTGGCGCGTGTGGGGGGTGGTACTAAAATTATGCCGGGTGAGATTTCCTTAGCTCACAACGGAGTGTTGTTTTTAGATGAGCTGACGGAGTTTAAGAGCAACGTGTTGGATGTGTTAAGAGAGCCACTGGAAACGGGGCGTATTACTTTATCCCGTGCGGCCAAACAAGCTGATTACCCCGCGCAGTTTCAGCTAGTTGGCGCTATGAATTATTGTCCTAAAGGCTTGGATTGTTCTGATAATGCTATGCAGTGTCAATGCTCCGCTGAGCAGCAGCGTCGTTATAAAAATCGCATTTCCGCCCCTTTCTTAGATCGCATCGATATCCAAATTGATGTGCCTCGGTTGAGTCACGCTGAGCTGACGAGTCAACAGCCTTCAGAATCAAGTGAGGCAGTGAGAGATAGAGTGTGTGCAGCTCGGGAAGTGCAACAGTCTCGCCAGCAAATGCCGAATCATGCGATGAGCACAAAAGAGATTAATGAGCATTGCGTACTGTCAGATGATGATGAAGATTTGCTGGGGCAGGTGGTTGAGGCGTTCAAGCTTTCAGCACGGGCGTGCCACAAGATATTAAAGGTCGCGAGAAGTATTGCGGATTTACAGCAGTCGGAGAATATTAAAACTGAGCATTTGACGGAGGCTGTGTCGTATCGGTCTATGCAGAATAGTTAAATGAGCGAGATAAAGGGAGTTATTAAACTCCCTTTATCTGGACTACTTCTTACAGCATTGGCATTAACGCTTGATGGTTCAAGTGATTAGCGAGTGCCTTAGGCGTCATACCTTCTGAGTTCTGTGCACGTCTACTTAGGCCTTGAGCAATTAAGTAAGCGGCGGTCTCACCATGTCCAAAACGCGCTGCTGAATGAAGTGCGTTCCACTTCTTCTCGGTCAGTGCAAATTTGTTTGCGCCGTTAGCAATCAGCAGTTGAACAACGTCAAGGTGTCCTTTAGCAGCAGCTTCGTGCAAAGGCGTTTCTTGGAATTTATCAACCGCATCAACCGCTGCGCCACCTTCGATCAGAGAACGTGCCACATCAATTAATCCTTTAGCTGCCGCTTTGTGCAGTAAGGTTTCGCCAATGCCATCAGAAACGGAAGTAGATGCACCTGATTTACCCAGCATGGAAACAACTTGGGCGTTTCCTGTGCGAATAGCAATTTGCATTGGTGTGCCTTTAGGGCTACCCACATTGGCATCTGCGCCGTATTCAAGCAGCATTTTTACAATGCTTGTTTGGCCACGAGTAATTGCGGTGTGTAGCATTTGCCCTTCAGGGCCTTTGCTGTTTGGGTTAGCTCTGTGTCTCAGCAAAAGTTGCGCTAAGCCAGGTTGACCGTTAGCAATCGCTAAATAAAGAGCTGAGCCTTGAGGGCCGCCTGAGTTTGCATCGCCAGAGTATTCGAGGAGTTTTTGAGTTAAACCTGCATTGCCACTGGCAACGGCCATATAAACGGCGCTCCCTTGTGGGCCGACCTGACTAGGGTTTGCACCATTTTTTAGGAGCAAATCGATAGTGGGTTGGTGACCTTTCTGAATAGCAAGATGTAAAGGGGCGCTTCGGTTGCTATTGGCGAGATTGGTATCGGCTCCATATAAAACGAGCTCGTCAGCGATGTCGTAATGGCCGCGTCTTATTGCAGTATATAAAACCGGTTCACCATTGCCGCCGGTGTAGTCTGCGTCGGCACCCATCTTCAGGAATCGATCAGCTTCTTTCATGTTACCTGCGTTCATATTGTCAGCGAACGCTTTTGACACAACGAGACCGCCGTTAGGTCTGCTTGGAACAGCTCTGCGCTGTAGTGTCCTTTTTTTAGAACTGAAGGCTGGGGAGCCGGGACTTGCTGCTACGGATTCTGTAGAACCTGTTGAAGCTGAGCCAATACTTGCCTGCGGACTTGCTTCAGGAGTTGGAGTCAACGCGGAGGGCGTTGATGATAAGGTGGATGCGGCACCACCACACCCTGACAGTAGAATTGCTGTGGGAACTGCAATCACTGACATGAGTCTTATTAAATTCATGAGTTGACCCTTTCCATAGTAGTCTATTCTTTGTACGTCCAATATAGCTTAAACCTACATTGCTTGTAAGCATTTGTTAGCCGAATAAGGCGTGAGTGTTTATTTTTAGATCAATAAATCTTGTTGAAGATGAAGAAGTCCATTCATTGTCGCTGCGACTAGGGTACTTCCCCCTCTAGAGCCAAGCATTGTGATGCAAGGAATGCCGAGTTGAGTGTGATTCTCCCAAAGATATTGCTTGGCTTCAACCGCACCAATATAACCTCGTGGCATACCAATAATCAAACCAGGTTTCTTCATATCACCTTGTTCTATTAATTCTATTAGACGAAGTAATGCAGTTGCTTCGTTACCGATTAAGACAATGCTGCCTTCAACATAACGCTTCCAGTTTTCTACTGAAACCATTGCTCTTGTAAGCTTTTTAGATTTTGCTTGAGAGATAACATTGGGCCTATCGATAAGGCAAATGGGCTCCTTTCGAAGATATTCAGTTTTAAGGCCTTCCACCACCATCCCGGTGTCGCAGAGAATATTGGCGTTTTTCTTTAGCGCGATAAGCCCTGCTTGAATGGCGTTTTCACTAAACCTAGCCTCCTCGATTAGGCCGTCGTCACCATAGGCATAAACCATTCTAACCAGTAGCTGCTGCACGGGATCGCTAGGGTCAGTTAAGCCTTTTGCTTCACGAATAGACTGGATTGAGGCTGCCTGGATAAGCTTTGGGTCACGTTCAAATTTGATC
>CALKXC010000419.1 GCA_938004025.1 uncultured Leucothrix sp.
AATGACCGTCATGCTCTCTAAGGAAAACAGATACCTATGAATCGTCGTGAGTTCTTTCAATACGCAAGCTTGACCCCCCTCATAGGCTCTGTGCCTTCAGTCTTCGCCGATAATTCAGCAAAAGCATCCAAAGCAAATACCGCTAAAGTCGCTCAAAAACTTGCCCGACCAGAACGCATTGTATTAATGGTAGAGCTAAAAGGCGGCAATGATGGTCTCAATACATTAGTTCCTTATGAAGACCCTCTTTACTACAAATTACGTCCTTCGCTAGCCATTAAAAACTCAATGCACCTTAAAGGTGAGATGGGTATCAACCCATACTTGAAGTCCATGATGAACTTATGGGCGGATGGCGACATGGCGTGGATTCAAGGCGTGGGGTACCCGAATGCCAATCGCTCACATTTCCACTCATCTGACATCTGGGAAAGCGGTAATAAACACGGCAAAGTATCGGAAGGCTGGATTACAAAAGTACTTGGTGGACAGAAGAACCTACCTCTTAATGGCATTGTTTTAGGTGACAATAGCTTAGGCCCTATGGCTGGTGAACAAGGGCGTTCTGTTGCAATGCTTGATTCATCAGAGTTTTTACGTCAAACCAAATACCTAAATAAAGAAGAATTTGAAACGCAAGGTAACGATGCACTCGGTCACATGCTTAACGTGCAAAACCAAGTTAATCTTGCAGCTGATTTGATACACGAAAAATTAAAAGACGCTAAGCCATCTAAGATCAGATTTCCATCCAGTGCTTTTGGCCGCAGGCTGCATCAAATCGACAAGATGATAACCAACGGCATGCACTTGCCAGTCTATAAAGTAACTTTAGACGGCTTTGATACGCACGCCAACCAGCGAGATGTGCACAATAATCTAATGAATCAGCTTAGCCAAGGTCTGAAAGCTTTTAGTCAGTCAATGAAACATCATGATCTTTGGGACAATGTTTTAATCATGACTTATTCTGAATTTGGCCGACGCGTACAGGAAAACGGCAGTGCAGGCACAGACCACGGCTCTGGCTCAGTTAACTTAGTATTGGGTGGCGCTGTTAAAGGCGGGCTTTACGGCAAAACACCTAGCCTTAAAGAAGAAGATCTAGTTAACGGTGACCTTGCTCACAGCACTGACTTTAGGCAGCTTTACGCTACCGTCGCTCAGCGCTGGTGGAGAAAACCAAACCCTTGGGAAAACCAGCATAAGCCGATTGTCTTTGTTTAGATACATGCGATAGCAAAGTTTGCTTTACCTTAGAATGTTAAAGCAAACGCCTCGCAGCATGGCTTGAAAAGAATAACGCAGTAGAAAACATCACGATAGATGGCCCCGCGGGTACGTCATACCAAAACGAAGCATATACCCCTCCTATAACAGAAAGCACACCAATGAACGCAGCGATTAACGCCATCTGCTCAGGCGTTTTGGCAAAGTTACGTGCGGTCGTCGCAGGAATAATTAATAAAGCAGTTATAAGCAAAGCACCAACAATTTGCATTGCTGTTGCCACCAAAAGTGCAACAACCAGTACAAAACCTAAGTTCACTAGGTTGGTATTTACACCCTCCACTTTCGCTAACTCGTCATGAACCGTAAGGGTCAGCAATGGGGTCCAAAGCCATCTCATTATGATCACGATCACAAGCATAATGACCGCAATAAAATACACATCAGACCAACTCACTGACAACACATCACCAAACAACCACTCTTCGATATTTGTATTTTGAGCCTGTACAAAACTCAACGCAATAAGCCCCATAGACAAACCACTGTGGGCTAATATCCCAAGCAAAGCGTCATTGCTAACTCGTTTTTGCTTCTGAAATGAATACAAAATAAGCCCCACTAAGAGCGTCGAAGCCAACACCCCTATCGTAAAGCCAACATTAAAAAGCATACCCAAAGCAACACCCAGCAAAGCCGAGTGTGAAAGTGTATCGCCAAAAAATGCCATGCGTCGCCAAACAATAAAGACCCCTAGCAACCCAGCCACAGAGGCCACCATAATCCCAGCAATTAACGCTCGAATGATAAATTCATCCATGATGACAGTCCGAGTGGTCATCACTCACTACATTGCCATGCAAATCGTGAGTATGGTCGTGATGGTGCGTATAAACTGCCAGACCTGAGTTTGGCATATCACCAAATAAGCGATGATATTCTGGATGTCGACTCACATCAGCGGGCACACCGTGGCAGCAAATATGCTGATTCAAACAAATCACTTGATCCGTTTTCGCCATGACTAGATGCAAATCATGCGATACCATAATGACCCCAAAGCCATAGTGGTTACGTAAGGTTGATATTTTCTCATAAAGCTCACCCTGCCCCATTACATCAACGCCTTGTGCAGGCTCATCAAGCACCAATAACTCGGGTTTTCTCAGTAATGCACGTGCCAATAAAACGCGCTGAAACTCGCCGCCAGAAATTAACTGGATTGCGGTATTACTGAGGTGTTCAATTTTTAACAAAGACAGCACTTCTGACACAGAGCCACTGCCACCCAGAGCAACAAAACGATGCACGCTTAACGGTAAATTATTATCAATCGAAATAGATTGAGGTACGTAGCCGATTCGCAAGCCATCACGTAGCTTCACTTCACCTGAATTAGCTTTTTGAAGCCCCAATAAAACTTTAAGCAGTGACGACTTTCCTGCTCCATTAGGACCAATAATAGTCAGTACTTTACCCGCTTCCACGGTAAGACTGACATCTTGTAATATTTGCCGACTTCCGTGCCTTAAGCTTACATGTTTTAATGTGGCTATTTCTTTATCTGAGTTCATCATAATGAAGCGCATTGTACTCTCTTTAGCAATCATTGCAGCACTGTCAGCTCCAATTTTACAGGCTAAAGAACAACTAAAAATACTGTCTACAATCAAGCCCGTTCATTCACTTGTTAGCGCTATTGGTGGTGATTTAGTCAGCGTTGAACAAATTATTCCCGACAATGCTTCTCCTCATCATTACAGCTTGAAACCATCTGATTTACGAAAGATCAACAAGGCAGAATTGATATTTAGAATCGACCCCGAACTCGAAAGCTTTCTCAACAAAAGCTTTCGAAGTGTTTCTGAGGAAAAGTTAATCACTCTATCTCAAGCAGAAAAATTAACACTGCTGGAAGCTAAAGCAAGCCACAATCATGAAGGGCATGACGATGAAGATCACGAGGAGCATGAAGAAAAAGGAGATGATCATGAAAATGAAGCACTCGATTATCACCTCTGGCTAAACCCAGACAATGCAATAGCGATGGCCAATAGCATTCGTGACTCGCTGATTAACATAGCACCTGAAAACACAGAGCAGTTTACTACCAACACCCAGCAATTAACCGCTAGCATCCAAAAAACGCATCAGGAAATTACCGCGCAGCTTAAAGATGTTAGGGGCGTTCCTTTTCTAGTGATGCACGATGCTTGGCAATACTTCACAAGCCACTATCAATTGAAACAGCTAGGGACCATTAGCGCTCAAGAACGCTTAAAAACTAGCGCTAGAGCACTCTCAGAGGCGAGAGCCGCGATCAAAGACAGCAACGTGAAATGCTTGCTGGCAGAACCGAATTTAAAACAAAGAACACTCATTACAATAACTGAAAGCCTGCCAATCAACATTACTCACATCGACCCATTAGGTCGCGAAATACCTGAATCTGATCAAGCTTATCCTCAATTATTGCAATATACCGCTGACAAAATATTGAGCTGTCTTAAACAAAAATAAATTAACCGACCCATTTATTTCTAATGGTTTTGATTTAAACTAATCGTGAACGTCTAAATAATCATAATTCAGGACACTGAAAATGTTGCTACCAGCAAACAAACTTGAGCAAGCCCTTCATCAGGCTGCGATCGATGACAAACATGTCGAAGCTTTTTATGCC
>CALKXC010000420.1 GCA_938004025.1 uncultured Leucothrix sp.
ATTCTGATGTCCACCGAGCGATCCAATCCATCATATTCAATACCAGACATCGCTTCAAAAATCTGATCGCGACTCAGGACTTCACCTGCGTTACTGGCCAAGAGATATAACAGCTCATATTCCTGAGTTGATAACTCAATAATCTGATTATCTAAGGTGACTTCACGCGCTGAAGGGTCGATCTTTAAACGATCAAAATTAAAACTCTTTGATACCTGCTCATTTGAATTAGACGTTGTAACTGCTTGAGACAATTGCACGCGCCTCAATAAAGTACGAATCCTAGCCAGCAAAATACGAGGTTGAACGGGTTTGATCACATAATCATCAGCACCGAGCTCAAGCCCCACAATCTGATCGATATCTTCATCTCTAGCGGTCAACATCAAGATAGGGCCTTCATAGGCAGGTCGTATTTGTCGACAAACTTCAAGACCATCTAGTCCCGGTAGCATGAGGTCGAGCACGACTAAATCTGGCTGTAAATTTAGAATTCGTTGAACAGCTGTATCGCCACGATATTCCACTTCTACCAGTAAACCTTGCTTAGTCAGGTACTCGTTCATTAAGTCAGACAATCGTTGATCATCTTCGACTAATAAAATGCTGTGGTAGTCTGCGGTGGAATTCATACTTATCTCTGTCTATATTGGATCTGCCAATGGCATGTCATGAATTGATTAGGTTTGCCTAAACTATCAGCAGCGACCTAATCCCAACTGAATCTAGTCTTTCATACCCTCCTCAAAGACAACAGGCGATTAATGTTGGAGTTTTGTAGCGCACACTCTACCTAGAAAACTTCGCTAGCAACAAAGCCTTAACATTTCTCCAACAGATGTTTTAAAGCAAGCCCCTTAATATTTACTCATCGCAACACAACGCTACAATCAACCCTCGGAGTAAATAATGAATCGCTTTAATAACAATGCACTAGTACTGGCAACAACCGCTATAAACTTACTGATACTAACAACAAGTGCCCAATCAGCGGAGCAATCGAGTCGATTTGGAATTGGCCTTTTCGCTGATAGTGAACGGTCCATTTATGACGGACACAGCGGTAGTGATGAATTAAAAATGGAAGGCACGATTGCATTTCAATATCGTGGTGAAAAGTTTAATGCTGATGAAAAATCTGCCTCCTACAAGTTCTTTGATAACCAAAAATACCAAATAGAAGTCATTGGCAATCATGATGATCGTGGCTATCAAGCCAGTGATTCAAGCAAGCTTACCGGCATGTCAGAGCGTAAAAGCTCTTTGGATTTGGGTGGGCGTGTTTCCACCACAACCAGAATGGGTACAGTGAGCTTCGAGGCGACTACTGATGTTAGTGGTAGGCATAAAGGCCAAGAAGCTGACCTGAAATTTAGCCAAGGCTTATTCCGTCAAGGACCGAAAGCTAGCCCAAGAAGTGTATCGGTTGATTTAGAAGCGGGTGTAAAGTGGCAAAGCGATGAGGTAGTTGATTATTACTATGGCGTTAAAGGTAATGAAGCGACCACGACTCGATCAGCTTATGCGGGTAAAGACGCAATGACACCTTATGTTGGTCTGACTGCTAGAACCAATATTATGGAGCATGTAACTTTCGATATTGGCGCTGTTTACAAACATTATCCAGATGAGATTACCAACAGCCCGATTGTAGATAAAGACCATGATGTGGAATTTAATGCAGGACTGACTTACTGGTTTTAATCATTAGCCACATAAAAATCCCAACGAGTATTGACTGCCCGCTGGGGTTCTTAGTAGCAAAAATAAGGCTAAAACTAGCGCTTAAAAATTGTAAGCAATACTTCCACTGAGTGTATCAATTTCTGCGTCACTCGCTTCGTAACGTGTCGCATCTAAGCGGAGCTTGAATCGACTTGAGATATTGTACTCCATGCCTATTCCATAAAGCATATCAGTATCACCAAACCAGTCAAAAGTGGTGCCATTATAAGAACTGCTGACCTCCCAATCCCAATAACCAAGACGGGCATATGCTGACATTCTCGGAGTGATAGGCAGCTTCGCCAATACGGATACATCCACTCCTGAAATGTCTGCAACATCAGAAAGCAAGTCGTCAAATGGCATCATGCTTAAACCACCCTCAACAGCAAAATATCGGTTTAGCTGATAACCAAGAAACGCTCGCAGATTCACGTCCTCAAATTCTGTAGATACGTCATCGATTGCCATATTCGCACTTCCAGCTTCAAAGCCAGCATAAGTGCCTCGCGCATTATTATTGGCTGGTGCGGCAGTTACTGATGTTGCTGCAACTAACAATGCTGTTGAAAGACACAGTGGTGTGATTTTATTCATAACGACATACTCTTTTATAATCAAGTATTAAATATATTGAGATCACTGCCTAAAATATCCGCTTTTAGGACACTAGGCGCTCAATAACTTATGAGCGGACATGAATAGTTTTTATAAAATGAAGCGGCATCTTCCTGCTTAACATTAAATGCTATTATCGCTACCTCTAATCATTTTTCAATGACGTAGCAATTCCCCAACCACTTCAGAACTCTAGATATCAGGAATAGGAACCATGCAAAATAACCAAGTAAATCGCCAAGTTTGCCTTGCCGCACGTCCCACTGGCTCTCCGGTGGCATCAGACTTTGACATCACAACCACTCCTATTCCCAGCATCAGCGACGGCGAGGTATTGCTGCGCTGCGTTTATTTATCCTTAGATCCTTATATGCGCGGACGCATGAGCGACGCTAAGTCTTACGCGGCTCCCCTTGAAATTGGTGACGTGATGCTAGGCGCCACAGTTAGTCGCGTTGCCGAGTCAAAGCATGCTGACTACAAAGTGGGTGACTGGGTGCTTTCTTATAGTGGATGGCAAGATTATGAAGTCTCTAATGGCGAAGGACTCACCGCCCTAGGCGATAATCCAACTCAACCTTCTTATGCGCTTGGCATTATGGGCATGCCAGGCTTTACCGCTTACATGGGTTTGTTAGATATCGGTAAACCCAAAGC
>CALKXC010000421.1 GCA_938004025.1 uncultured Leucothrix sp.
GCAAGACTTTCTCCTGATTGTTTCAATAAATCTAGTGAAGCAGAGCCAAGAATTAAAAAACGGCCTTTGCCTTTCTGTTTGCGCTTTCCTTTGTCTATTACGCCACGAAGGGTTTTGAAGATGTCAGGTGCATGGTGTATCTCATCTAAGATGACTAGTTTGTCTTCGACACCCTCAAAAAATAAAACAGGATTCGCTAGACGATTACGGTCATCAGCATCTTCGAGATCGAGATAAATTGAATCCTTTGCCTCTCCGATCTCAAGCGCTAATGTGGTTTTACCTACTTGTCTTGGGCCAATTAGTGCGACGGCTGCTTGACGCTTCAAGGCAGCGGATATCTCTGTTTTTATTTGTCTAGAAATCATTTAATGTTGTAATTTAGCCATGTCATGGACAATTTGCAACGTTTAAGGAATAAAGTCAACCTGTTTAGACTAGCAAGTCCTTACCAATAATTTACCATATTATGTTTCTCATGAGCCAACTCACCCAACACATAAGTCGCTGAAATAGCACGGTCATCCCCAAGCATTATCAAACTAAACAACTTCTCATGTAAGCCCTTACAGTTGCTGATTCGCCTCTCAATCAATGGTGTACCAGCAAAGTCCAACACCGCAAAATCAGCCTCTTTCCCCACTGCAAAGTTACCAATCTTATCGTCGAGATAAAGCGCTTTAGCGCCACTCAATGTTGCCAGGTACAACGCCTGAAAAGCAGAGAGTTTCTTCCCTAACATCTGAGTCACTTTGTAAGCTTCACTGCTAGTTTCTAGCAAACTAAAGCTAGTCCCACCACCGACATCTGTGCCTAATCCAACACGCACGTCATGCTTGTTGAGATCTTCATAATCAAACAATCCACTGCCTATAAATAGATTAGAAGTAGGACAAAAAGCCGCTGCCGAACCAGTTTCTGCCATGCACTGCTTGTCTTCATCATCCAAGTGAATGCAGTGAGCTAGCACCGAGCGCGGTTTGAGTAATTTATGTTGATGGTAAACATCGAGATAGCTTCGGCTCTCAGGAAACAGCTCACGAACCCAAGCAACTTCATCAGTGTTTTCCGCAACATGCGTATGCATATAAACATCAGGATACTCTTCTAGCAGTTGTCCTGCTTTTGCTAGCTGTTCATTACTTGAGGTTGGAGCAAAGCGTGGCGTGACGGCATAGAGCAGGCGATCTTTACCATGCCACTTTTCGATAAGCTTTTTACTGTCTTCGTAAGCGGTTTCTGGCGTGTCCTGAAGGTACTCTGGGCAGTTGCGGTCCATCAAAACCTTACCGGCAATCATGCGTAAATTACGTTGCTGCGCTTCTTCAAAAAATGCATCGACTGATTCTGGGTGAACCGTACCAAACACCAATGCTGTAGTAGTCCCGTTACGTAGTAGTTCATTGAGGAAGAACCCAGCGACATCACGTGCATGGGCATGATCTGAAAACTGGTTTTCAGTTGGGAAAGTATAAGTCTCTAACCAAGTCAGCAACTGCTCACCATAAGAAGCAATCATATCGCTCTGAGGGTAATGCACGTGCGTATCGATCATGCCAGGAATGATGAGCTGATTGGGATATTCAGTGATCTCACAATCAGCGGGCAAGGTGTTAATTAGAGCATCAGCAGGGCCAACTTCTGAGACTAAGCCGTCTTTAACAACTAACAAACCGTCCTGAATAAACTCAATCTGTTCGGAAGTTTCATGATTTAGGGTTTCACCGGGGTCGCCCAATAAATGCAAAATATCGGCACGAAAAGCTTTCATTCCAACGGTTTTAGTCGAGTTCATCAGTCACTGCTTTAGTTTGTTTTTTCGGTTGCAATATACAGGATCTCAGAACTCAAAACACCGCTAGCTAAAAAAAGGCGTATTATAGTAGTGTTAATGAAAATAATTGAGAAGCTGGCTTCTGCGATGGCTTACATAGGAGATCAAGTTGCAAATATCTGAAAAGTCTCAAACAGCGGGCTCTATACGGTTTCTTCTTAATGGCGAAGCCGTCAGTGTGAGCGATATTGCTCCAACCGCAACCGTGTTGAATTATCTGCGTGAAGACAAGTCATGCACGGGCACAAAAGAAGGTTGTGCTGAAGGGGACTGTGGCGCGTGTACGGTCGTGCTTGCCGAGCTAGATGATAATGAGCTGAGTATGAAGTCTGTGAATGCCTGCATTCAATTCGTGCCGACCTTGCATGGAAAAGCTATTTACACCGTGGAGTATTTGCGTCAGAAAAATGGTGACTTGCATCCTTCCCAGAAGGCAATGGTTGATTGTCACGGTTCTCAATGTGGCTTTTGTACGCCGGGCTTTATTATGTCGTTATGGAGTGTTTACAACGAGCATCAGCCCACAGGAACTAAAGCGAGTAATGATGAGATTCGTAGCGCGCTAACGGGTAACTTGTGTCGCTGCACCGGGTATCGGCCAATTTTAGAAGCTGCGAACAAAATGTTTGAGCTGCCAGAAGTAACCTTTGACCGTGATGGCTTAGTGAATGATTTGAAGCGGTTGTCATCAGCTGGAAATATTGAAGGAGTCAGTGCTAATAGCATTAACGCAGAAAGCGCTTCTTCCACTTCATTAAGCTATGAATATAACAATGAACAGTTCTTTGCGCCCAAAACTTTAGACGAATTATTACAGTTAAGATCACAACACCCTGAAGCCACTATTTTAGCAGGTGGTACCGATGTTGGTTTGTGGATTAACAAGCAATTCAGAGAGCTCCCAACCCTCATTTACATCGGTGAAGTAGCCGAGCTGAAACAATGTCAGAGAACTGAAAGTGGTTTAAGCATTGGTGCAGGCGCAACGCTAACAAAAGCCTATCAGGCCATCAGCAAACTTTTCCCCGAAATGGATCAAATGTGGGAGCGTTTTGCCTCGCAACCTATCCGTAATATTGGAACCTTAGGCGGCAACGTAGCAAATGGTTCGCCTATTGGGGACTCCATGCCTGCGTTAATTGCTGTTGGCACGAGAGTGACGGTCAGAAGTGTTCGAGGCCCGCGCGAAATGCCGCTTGAAGATCTATACCTTGATTATATGAAGAAGGATATGGCGGCTGATGAGGTTGTTGCCGCCATAACGTTGCCTTTGCCGGATGAGTCGCAACAGTTCCGCTGCTATAAACTCTCAAAGCGACATGATTCCGATATTTCAGCGGTTTTCGCTGCATTTGCGATTACCTTAGACCAAGATAAGGTCAGCCACTGCAAAATTGCTTTTGGTGGTATGGCCGCAACGCCAAAGCGAGCGAGTCAAACAGAACAGTCTATTGTGGGCTCAACTTGGAATGAGGCCACTGTAAGGCAGGCGATGCAGCTGTTAACTCAGGATTACAAACCCCTATCGGATATGAGGGCTAGCGATACAAATCGCATGCAGGCAGCGATGAATTTACTTTATCGTTTCTACCTCGAAACACGTCCAGACAGTCCTTTATCAAAGGAACAGGTCGATGTGTTTAGCGCAGTGGGAGGTACCGTGTAATGGGAGCTCACACATCTCACAAGCATGAGTCAGCTGAACTGCATGTATCAGGCGAGGCGATCTATACCGATGACATTCCTGAGTTAGCCGGCACCCTGCACGCTGCGCTAGGTTTAAGCCAGAAAGCACATGCCACGATAGTTTCAATGGACTTCACCAATGTGTTGACAAGCGAGGGTGTCGCGGCGGTACTGACGGCTGAGGATATCTTAGGGCGAAATGACTGCGGCCCAATCATTAAAGACGATCCTATTCTTGCCGAAGG
>CALKXC010000422.1 GCA_938004025.1 uncultured Leucothrix sp.
ATATCGGCATACCATCTTAATGAATAAGCTGAAGGATCTAAGGAAAGCATTCCTTCTGTAAAGGTAAAGTATGGCTCTGCATTAAACGATAAAGGAATGATAATCAGTATCGGTGTTATCAGGAACAAGAAGATAAGCGCACATATCAATAAAAAGATGTACTTGCCAATCTTGTCCATTGTTGTGGCGTAGGCTGGCAAATCCTCCATAAAGTAAAGAGGGGCACCGAACGTTAGAAAGAATACTAACGCCACACCAATTGACTGGGTCAGTAAAAATATTCCTAAGGTGAGTGCCAATAAAACCCAAGTGCCCGGACGTTTGAAAAATGCTATTTTCTTCATGACTATTACCCGAACTTCAGATTGTCGACACCGACAAGCTTGTTGTAAACCCAATAGAACACCAAAACGACTGCTAACAAGATCGTTCCTAATGCCGCCCCTAAACTCCAGTTCAAGGTACTCTTTATGTGACCTGCGATGAGGTTTGAGATTAACAAACCATCGTTACCACCTACTAATGCAGGTGTAATGTAGTAACCAATCGCGAGTATAAATACTAAAAGCGTTCCTGCCGCAATACCTGGAATGGTTTGCGGGAAGTAAACTTTAGTAAATGCATAAGTTGTTGATGCACCCATTGACTTGGCTGCACGCATATAACTTGGCGGTATCGTTTTCATCACAGAATAAAGCGGTAATATCATGAACGGCAGCAGGATATGCACCATCGCAATTATCGTACCCGTCATGTTGTAAATCATCTGAATACGACCATCATCGCCAATGACACCGAGGAAAACCATGAAGTCATTGACTATCCCCTCAGTCTGTAACATCGCGATCCAAGCCGTTGTCCTCACCAAAAGGGAAGTCCAGAACGGGAGTAGTACCAATATCATTAACAGGTTTGACGTCTTCATCGGAAGCGTCGATAACAAATACGAAACTGGATAGGCTAGGATAAAACAGAGCAGCGTTATGACTGCCGATAACCAAAGCGTTTTCATTAAAATAGGGATGTAAATCTGATATAGCTCATCGGCCATAACGATATCACCCTTATCGTCATACTTACGGTCCAGTGCCGCTAAGTAAAACGATGCAGTGTATTCTTTGGAAGCCCTTTGTAAGGTCAACCACATCGCGGGGTTTTCCCACTTTTTATTGATTTTGATTAAGGCGTCTAGATAGGGGCCTTCTTTAATATTTTTTGCTTTACGTGCCGTTGAAGTGATTAAGCTTCTAGAGCCCGGAATTTCGTAGTTCACTCGTGTCGCTAAGTTACCAACTGTCTTACCAATTTCGCGGTTTTTCTTAGCAAGCGCTAAATCTTTAACAAAGATTTCAACGAATCTATCGTCTGGTAAACCTTCACCATCCCATTCTTGTATCGCCTCTGCAAAATTAGGCGTCACCATAATCCCTGTAGGATTATGTACCGAACGGTATAGCATCTGCCCAATGGGTAATACAAAAGTGATGATAATGAAAATTACTAATGGCAAAGTCAGCAGTAGCGCTTTAATACGCAGCCGTCTTGTCGTCTGAGCCAGTTTAGCTTTTAACGGAGTACCATCGGCGGTAAGAATAGGTGACGTCGAATCAGACATGAATTTTCTCTGTTGGACTGAATACCGCATGGAGAGAATCCCCATGCGGCATGGTGTATCAGACTAGCTTAGCCTTTTGCAAGCCAAGCATTAAAACGCTCTGTAAGCTGGTCAGCATTATCTGCCCAGAATTCAAAGTTGTTTTGTACAGCATTAGTCAAGTTAGCTGGGTTAGTTGGCATTTGTGGACCCATGTCGATAGATGCATCAGTCGCGTATGTACCCACTAGAGAACTTGAAGACTTACGTGCAGGACCGTATGAAATCCAAGAAGCCTGAGCAGCTAGCTGCTCTGTCGCTGTTGAGAACTTCAAGAAGTCCATCGCTAGGTCTTTGTTCTTTGAACCTTTTGGAATTACCCAAAGATCCAAGTCCCAAACTTGACCATCCCAAACGATTTCGAATGGCTTCTTCTCACCAGCAACCGCGTTGAAGATACGTCCGTTATAAGCAGTCGTTAGAGCAACTTCACCGTCAGCTAGTAGCTGTGGTGGCTGTGCGCCAGCTTCCCACCAAACAACATCACCTTTGATTGTGTCTAGCTTTTTGAATGCACGATCAACACCTTCTGGAGTTGCTAGTACTTCGTAAACATCTTTAGCAGCAACACCGTCAGCCATTAGAGCAAACTCAAGGTTTACTTTAGGGCTTTTACGTAGACCACGCTTACCAGGGAACTTCTCCATGTCGAAGAAATCAGCCATTTTAGTTGGGCCATCTTTTATCTTAGACTTGTCATAAGCAAAGATAGTTGACCAAACGATGTTAGCAACCGCACACTCATAAAGCGTTCCTTCTAGGAAATCGTCTTTAGCAGCTGTGCCGTCAGCACCAGCAGGTAGGTCTGCAGGATCGATTGTCTCAAGTAGACCTTCGTCACAAGCACGGATAGCGTCTGACAATTCTACGTCAACGATGTCCCAGCTTACGTTTCCAGCTTCAACCTGAGCTTTTATCTCAGCGATACCACCATTGTAGTCTTCAGACTTGATCGTGTTACCAGTCTTTGCAACCCAAGGCTTGTGATAAGCTTCAACTTGAGACTTAGTGTAAGCACCACCCCAAGAAACGACAGTGATATCACCAGCGCTTGCTGCAGATGAAGCGATTAAACCAGCAGCTAAAATGCTAGCGGATAGAGTCTTTAATTTCATTTTATTCTCCTCAAAATTGTATTCTGGACAACCAGGATACTTACATATGCTGTCAGGCTGGACAAATCCTTTTGACAGCTAACTAAAACAGGCGCCTTTAACCAAGAGGCCCCTTAAATATGTTGTCAGGCAACAGGGTCGAGTGCTTTACAGTCACCCGCAGCCCAGCCAACAGTAATCGTTTGATCTTTTTTCAAAGGTCTTAGTTCACCGCGATTTCTAACTTTAGCGATGAACTCTTTATTTCCTGCGACTTCCATTACAATTCTCAGGTGATCACCTAAGTAAAGGATTTCGCTAATTTTTCCACTCAGCATGTTGTCCATAGAGACTTCTGGCTCTACTTCAACACGCTCTGGCCGTAGCGAGATTGTCGTACGATCACCAATAGCAGACACGTTAACCGCTTCGGACTTAACTGACGTTCGATCATCAAGCAGAACTTCGCAAACCTTGCCGTTGATCGCAGTCACTTTGCCAGAAAGCTTGTTATTTTCACCAATAAACTGTGCAACAAAAGAGTTCTGCGGGCTTTCATAAAGCTCGTCAGGCGGGGAAAGCTGCTGAATAATGCCATCTTCAAATACAGCAACACGGTCAGACATGGTTAATGCTTCAGTCTGGTCATGCGTTACGTAAACAACCGTTACACCTAAGTTCTCATGGATGTGTTTGATCTCATACTGCATTTGCTCACGCAATTGCTTATCCAGTGCACCTAACGGCTCATCCATCAAAATCAAATCAGGTTCAAATACTAAAGCTCGGGCAACGGCTACACGCTGCTGCTGCCCACCGGATAACTGTGCAGGTCGGCGGTTACCGAACGCACCTAGCTCAACCATTTCCAGTGCACGCTTAACTTTTTTGTCTATGTCTGCACCGCTGATGCCACGAACCTTCAACGGGAACGCTAAGTTTTCCGCAACTGACATATGGGGAAACAAGGCATAGTTTTGGAATACCATACCGATACCACGCTTGTTCGGCGGTACTGAATTGATTGCTTTATCGTTGAGGTAGATTTCGCCGTTTGTAGCAGGTTCAAAGCCTGCCAACATCATAAGGCATGTTGATTTACCGGAGCCAGAGGGGCCTAGCATTGTCAAGAATTCACCGGGTGCGACATCTAAATTCAGATCTTTAACAACCATGACTTCGCCATCATAGCTCTTCTGGACCTTCTCGAAGCGAACTGCTGCCCCTGTGATATTACTCATTGATGCTTATTCCTTATCGTTTACGAGGAGGAATGATCAGACAATAAAATGACTAGTGGTGCGGCTAGTTAGAGCCGGAACACATAATCCTTTTAAGAACGATAAACCCCCGATTAAAACCCTTGTCTCCATGGCACATGGACTTGTGTTCCAGTGACAACTGTTTCTTTAACTACTGAGGATTAACGTAACATAAACAGGTAATAAATTACCAAGGAAAAATAACCGCCCTGAGCAAAAAAATTAGTCAGGGCAATATTTACATCTCAACTATTTACAAAATAAATAACAAAATTATCTTTTTCAATTAACTATCAGCCTTAGCCAGCGGCTTTGACCGCCTGTCGGATAACCGCCCTAAGCTTTTCAGCATCACGCACATCGCGCAACAATTCGCCATTTAAGAACAATGTCGGTGTAGACGCTGCGTGCGCTTTCTTCGCACTTAAGCTGTCCGCTGCCACTTTGTTCTTTACGGCTTCAGATGCTAGGTCTTTTTCAAATTGCGCCTTATCTAATTTTAGCTCAGTAACAAAACCGTCAAACACCGGTTTAATTTCTTTAACACCGCTCCACTGACTTTGACGATCAAAAAAGATGTCATGCATCTCCCAAAACTTCCCCTGCTTACCAGCCGCTTCGGCATAACGTGCTGCGGTGATTGCATGTGGGTGAATGTTAGTGAGGGGAAAGTGACGATAAACAAACCTTACACTGCCTTTAATTTGCGGCCAGATTTTTCTAATTGACTCGTGTTGTGCACGGCAAGCAGGACACTGAAAGTCAGAATACTCAACCAACGTTAGCTTAGCATCCGGGTTACCCTTTATAACATCGGTTTCAACGACTTCATCAACGCTGGCTGGCGGAGAAAAAACACTGTCATAAATGGTTAACAAGACTAGGGTAATAAGTACCGCCCCCATTCCCCAAATGACACAACGCTTAATCACTGAGTTTCGCTTAGCAGCCGCCTCCGCTTCTGCTTGCTTTTTCGCTCTCACTTCTCGCTGCTGTTGTTTTTTACTCATTTCCTAAACCTGTATTCGTTTATTAATTTTGATGGAGACTTTATACCCAGCCAATAGGTGAATCAAGATGAGATACGTCTGTCCTATTTATCTAGACTCACTTTAAGCTTTTACTTCAACCCGATCGCTTTTAGACGTTCATTCAAATAACTACCTGCGGTATGTTTCTCTGATAGAACCACTTCTGCACGCGGGTGTAAAAATAGCGGGATAGACAATCTCGCCTTGCTCACCCTCAGTCCTTTTGGATTAACCACTCGATGTGTCGTTGAAGGAAAATATCCCCCTGAACACATTTGCAACATATCCCCTACATTAACGGCAATGTTGCCAGGATCGGTATCGACTTCGTGCCACTCACCTTCCACATCCTGCACTTGTAACCCGGGTTCGGTACTCGCCACTAAGCACGTCAATAAGTTGATATCTTCATGGGCGGCTGCTCGAATTGCGCTAACTTCCTCGTCACCCTTCAAAGCAGGATAGTTCAGAATTCTCATCAGAGTGCCCGGACTGTCTTCTACCATCTCACCTAAATGCATGGAAAAGGCATCGCTAACGGCTTTGGGGCATTCTTGCTCGACCCAATCTAACAGCAAACCGGCAAGCCCGCGTAGCTGATTGTATAATCGATCCGTATTCTCCCGAAGAAAGTCTGGGCATTTACCCCAAGGGTAATAATGGTAGAACTCTTTCAAATCCTTCTGATGAGCTCCTTTGGCATTCTCACTACGATAGGGAAAGAAGCCATCTTGATCGTCTGGATCAAACAAGAAATCATGCTTACTTTGGCTCGCAAAAAACTGCTGCCAATCCGCGTAAACCTGCTCTACCAGCAACGCTTCGATCGGGTGGTGTTGCAAAATCGCGAAGCCCGTATCGCGAAGAGATTCAACAAACTGCTTCGAAGCAGCATCTGAACGGCAATCAATTTTTGAAACTTGCATAAATTTTAAACCTTCCATAGGTATAACGCCCTGCTTAGCATGATAAAATATTTTCTACTTAAATGCGCCTTAGGATTCCCACTTCATGAAAGTCTTTAACTACGGATCAATAAATATCGACCACATTTACCGTGTTGGTGATTTTGTTCGCCCCGGAGAGACCTTAGCATCAAACAATTATCGAATGATGTTAGGTGGTAAAGGAGCCAACCAATCCATTGCTTTGGTCAAAGCAGGTGTACACGTTCAACACATTGGACGAATTAGCGATTCGGATGAATGGATTTGCAATAAATTTCGAGACTACGGTATTGGTGCTTACTGCCTACAAATGGTTGATGAGCCTACAGGCCATGCCATCATTCAGGTGAGCGATGCGGGCGAAAATTCTATCTTGCTATATGGTGGTGCCAATCAAACGAATGCTCTAGCTAATCTTGCAGAGTGCTTAAGTAATGGCGAAAGCGGTGATTGGCTACTGTTGCAAAATGAATGCAATCTAACGGCCGATGCGTTGAAACTCGCGAAAAACCAAGAAATGACTGTTGCTTTTAATCCCGCGCCGATGACGGCAGAGGTTCGTGACATGCCTTTAGACTGTGTTGACTATCTAATTGTCAATGAAATCGAAGCGGCAGATTTATTGAATGACACAGACATAGGTGCTGATCAACCTGAGGCCCTCCTTGAACAATTACACGCTCGCTATCCTCAATTAAAAATCGTCCTAACGCTTGGCGATAAAGGTGTTATGTACCAAGACGCCGAGCAAACACTTGCCGTGGCCGCTCAGAAAGTTGAGTCTGTGGATACAACCGCCGCAGGCGATACCTTCATCGGTTACTTCATTCAACAAGCGATGACTGGAGCATCAGTAAAAGAGGCCTTAGAAACTGCAAGCAAAGCCTCTGCAATTACAGTGCAGACATTGGGCGCTTCTGAAAGCATTCCAGATAGGCAAACGGTTCTATCGTTTGACTTTAATTAATCATTTTCAATTACGTAATTACCAAGAGATATGTCATGCCTGAAAAACTAATAATCGACACGGATCCGGGCATTGATGACGCAATGGCCATTTTCTTTGCGATGGCCTCCCCTGAGTTAGAAATATTGGGGCTAACGACCACCTTTGGCAATGTATCCGTCGATCAAGCCACTATTAACGCTTTGAATTTATTAGAAATGGTCGGCAGCTCAATACCCGTAGCACGCGGCATTTCAGTCCCAATGTTTCAGACACCGCTCCCCTTTCCTGACTTCGTTCATGGGTCTGATGGTTTTGGTAATGTTAATCTGCCAGCACCAAAGGGAAAGGCCATAGACCTATCGGCTGCTGAATTCATAGTAAAAACAGTTCTTGAAAACCCCAATGAAGTCACGCTCGTGGCAGTCGGCCCGTTAGGCAATTTAGCCAGCGCTTTAGAGCTCGAGCCACGTATCGCTGAGCTAACCAAGAAAGTCATCATTATGGGCGGCACAATTTTAGAAACAGGCAATGTATCGCCTGTCGCTGAAGCAAATATCTACAACGACCCACATGCAGCAGATATCGTGTTTAGTGCCAACTGGCGTGTACACATGGTTGGCTTAGACGTTACTCACAAGGTAACAATGAATGATGAATTGCAGGCACGCGTCCGTGACAGCAACCCTGATTTTGGCCAATTTCTTTATGATGCAGGGCGATTCTATGCAGACTTTTACAAAGCGAGCCGAGGCGCAGACGGTTGTTTCGTACATGATGCTTCAGCCGTTGCGTATGCGATCAATCCTGATTTGTTTAAAGTCATTGATGGGCCTGTACGAGTTGCAACAGAAGGGTTTGCGAAAGGCCAAACCATTTTAAAGCGAGCGGGCTATACCTACCCAGAAAATCACTGGGACGTCGTTACCGACTCCTCGGTTTGTATGGAAGTCGACGAAGCAGCGCTGCTTTCACTTTATGAAAGCACCCTAACGCCTCAGTAGTTTACTGCTCTAATTGCGACTTGATGTCAGCGTACTCGATGAGTTGATAGTGAGCGGGGTGTTTGTTTCGCCTGCTTCCATCATCACTCATCACCAGTACTTTTGAGTCTGCACCAAGTTTTATTGAGGTAATCGCTTCGATATTTTCCATACCAACGATTTCCGGTAAGACCAAAGCAATAGGCTCACTTTGCTCATACCCAGACCAGAACCAAAGCTGCGATTGTTTAGGCCCGCCACCAAAATCTACCTCATTGGCAATCAAGAAACCTTTTAGTTGGTCGTCATAAGCCAATGAACGAATCCCACCACCATTTAAATCAAGCAGAGAAAATTGATCAGAAAATACAGGCTTTGCATCACCATCAAGCACTTGCTTAGGATTTTTAAGCCGAATAATGATTGAAAGGTCATTCACTAACGGCTTTTTGAAACCAAACAGCAGTTGCTTTTTCTCAGCATCGAAGCTTAGGCCTTCGATGTTTATGCCTTTGAGTTTGATTGATTTTCCATCATTTATTTTATTGATTGCCTCTAGCAACTTAGCGTCTTTTAAAGCTTCTACAAAATCTAGGTAAACCTGTTGCCCTACTAGCTCATCATTTTCGTCAAACGTTAAACGCAGTAGCTTTTCTCGATTCGGCCTTTGCTTACCTTTACTGGTTCTTGAAAATGACGTCGTTGCGTAGATTTCACCGCTCGCTCTCAATGCTATTCCTTCTAAGTCGTCAAAGTCCTGACTCAGCTGTGAATTCAGCTCTTGATCACGAATTGAATTTTCAACCAGATTGCCTTCAGAATCCAGAGACATCAAATTCAAGGCTCGTGAAACTTCATCTTCAAGCACAACTATTTTGCCACTTGCTAATTGCAGCGCAGCCGATGGCTCATAAGTGCTTTGCAACTGTCGTACTTCATTTGATGCGGCTTCAGCAGAATCTGAAAGAATCGAATTGTCTTTGAAAAGGAAAAGCAGCGCGATGCCTATAGCCATTATAAACAAGCTAATAATTACGAATTTTTTTGACTTATTTATCTTTAGATTTTGCAACGTACCAAGCCTAATTATGTTCAATATTCAGTCATAATAGAGTAGAATAACACCTCTTATACTTGTGCACTGTATAGAACCGCATGAAGTACGACTAGTTTAGTACGTACTTCGTCTATTACGCCACCTCA